>DASUDM010000059.1:0-3802 GCA_036275575.1 Sphingorhabdus sp.
GCGGTTTTGCGCCATTTCAGTTTCGCGCGCCTTTCGGGCACGCAGGCGTTGGCGATCATGGTGGGCGCGGATGGCACTGTCGAGAACCGTCTGGTCGAAATCACGCCCTCGGTAAGCGATGGCGCACTGGTTGAGGCAGGCAATTATATCAGCGCGCGGCTATCGGGCCTGACATTGTCCGAAGCGCTTGCGCGGCTCGATGCCGAGATACGCGGGCAAAAGGCAGCTCTCGACCAGGCAAGTGCGGAGCTGGTGCGCAAGGGTCTGGCGGTCTGGTCGCTCGACGCCAATGATCGGCCGGTGCTGATCGTACGCGGGCAATCGAACCTGCTCGATGAAACCGCGGCAGCCGATCTCGATCGGGTCCGTCAATTGCTCGATGAGCTTGAGAATACCGAAGAAATTGCGCGCCTGATCGATAGCGCGCGTGAGGCGCAGGCGACGCGCATCTTCATCGGTTCGGAGAATAATCTTTTCTCGCTTTCGGGCTCTTCGGTCATCGCTGCGCCCTATCGCGATCAGGGCGGCAAGATCGTTGGTGTGGTGGGAGTAATCGGCCCGACCCGCCTCAACTATGCCCGCATCGTTCCCATGGTCGATTTCACCGCGCAGGCCCTCAGCCGCTTGATGAAATGAAGCGAGCGCCTATATGCGCGTGCAACAAAAGACATTCGGGGCGATTATGAACGACAAGGATAATATGGACGCAGCGGCTGAACAGGAACTGGAAGGCGTGCCCGAACATCTGAAAGGCGATGCTGGTTCCGCTGACAGCGCAGCGGAGGAATTGAACAAGCTGGCAGCCGAGCTGGAAACCGCGCGGCAGGATATCCTCTATGCACATGCAGAGGTGCAAAATGTGCGCCGCCGCATGGAGAAAGAAGCCGCCGATGCGCGCGCCTATGCCGCGACCGGTTTTGCCCGCGATATCCTTTCGGTTTCGGACAATCTAACCCGCGCGCTCGAAGCCATTCCCGCCGAAATGCGCGAGGATGAGAAGATGAAACCGCTGGTTACCGGGCTGGAAGCAACCGGTCGCGAGCTGGAAAGCGTTTTCGCCAAGCACGGCATCAGCCGCATCGCCGCAATGGGCCTGCCGCTCGATCCCAACCAGCACCAGGCGATGGTCGAAATCCCGACTGCGGATGCCGAGCCGGGCACCGTGGTTGCCGAAATGCAGGCGGGATACATGATCAAGGACCGCTTGTTGCGGCCCGCGATGGTCGGGGTGGCTAAGAAGCCGGAGTAATTCGAAAGCTGGTTTGAATTATTTGCTTCAACCGAGCTTTTTCAAGCGTTGATCAATCTGCTTCTGTAAATCCTTGAGCCACGCTGCTGCAGCTTTCGGATTGAAACTGTCGATTGGTCTGTGCCCTTTTGCTTGATTGCAAGGTTTGCAGGCGATCACTAGGTTACCAAGGTGCGAGGTTCCGCCGAGCGCTAATGGCTCCACATGCTCGACTGTCCACAATGCCGCATCCTTTGAAGGATCTAGCTTTGTTGCGCAGTAAAAACATGTTCCGCCATGAAGTTTCATAGCGGTTCTTAGTGCCTTTTCAGCACCGCAAGCGTTAGCGGAGCTACCGGCAACTTGAAAAAGCATTGGGCCTTGGGCGGAATGCAGTTTCACCGGAACTACCGCTCGATAAGGCAGTTCATCCCGCCAGTGCTTGTTTCCAGACCAATCGACTTGATTGCCCACTATCTTTGGTACTGCATTCATACCCAGCGAAATAGCTGGAAACACTTATCGAATAATTACCCGCCCTTGCGGAATAACTCCATTCCCGAACGCGTCGTGTGAAACACAAAGACGCTCGCTAGAAGGAAACCGAGAACCACCGCGAAAATATCGAAGGGTGAGAAGAGTTGGCCAGCGAAGGGCCAATGGATGTCGGCTTCGGGCCCGAAAACATACATGCAGATGGTCAGTACGATCAGCATCATCCGCACCTCGGTCGGGCCGCCGCCCAGATAGGTGAGGTTCATCACCCCGAAAATCTTGGCAGAGATGAAGGTGTGGATCGACAGGAGCAGGTAACCGCTCAGCCCGAAAAGCGCGGTATCCATCCGCATATAGGGGCTGAGGCCCATGCCCAGGATGAACAGCGTATTGGCCAGCGCATCGAGGCTGTGATCGATGAAATAACCGTAATTGGGCCGCTCAATCTTGCGGAATCGCGCGACGCTGCCGTCGAGCGAATCCCCGAACCAGTTGAGGCAATAGCCGAACACAGATAGCCACAGCCAGTCACGGCCCCAGTTGCTGGCGATATAGCCAGCAGAAATCAGCACCGCCCCGAAAAAGCCCAGCGCTGTGAGCCGGTCGGGCGTCCACCACAGAGGCAGGCGCGCGCAAATCCAGTTGAGCAGTCGACGCTCAATGCTTGCGGTCAGATTTTCCTGGATGCGTTTGGGGGCAGTCACTTATTATCCTTTGTGCCTTCCCCCGATGTTGCGCTTTTGTGACAGGCCGCACAAAAGCGCAAGCGGGAAAGCCGACCATGCTTCCAGCACTAGCCGTGAACAAATTGCTCGGCTAATCGAACGCCATGGCCACAGCGGTAACTCAGATGGACCGCCAGTCCCCCTGGCGCGACGAGCTTCGCGCGACGCTGGTGCTTGCCTGGCCGCTGATCCTGACCAACGTGACGATGGTCCTGATCAATTCGACCGACGTCTTCCTGCTCGCACGGTTGGGGCCGGATGCATTGGCGGCTTCTGCGCTGGGCACGGGCATATTGTTCGCGATGATGCTGGTCGGGATTGGCATCGTCATCGCAGGATCGCCATTGATGGCGGCAGAGCTTGGTCGCAAATCCTATTCGGTGCGCGATATCCGCCGCACATTCCGCCAATCGATGTGGTCGGCGACAGTTGTTTGTATCCCGATTTGGACGGTGCTGTGGTTCACCGGCGACTTCCTGGCATGGGCAGGGCAACCTGAAAGGCTTGCCGACGACACCGGCCAGTTCATGCGCGCCATCATGTGGCTGCTATGGCCGCAATTGGGTGTCGTCGCATTGCGCAGTTTCATGGCTGCGCTTGAGCTGCCCAAATGGACGATGGTGGCCGGTTTTGCTGCCGTGGTGGTCAATGCAGTGGTCAACTATGGCCTCATTTTCGGTCATTTCGGCTTTCCGCGGTTGGAATTGGTGGGCGCGGGTATTGGCAGTACGTTGACCAGCCTGTTCCAGTTCCTTTTCCTCGCCGCAATCGCAATGCGGCATCCGAAGTTTCGCCGCTATCATCTTTTCGGACGCTGGTGGCGCGCGGACTGGCAGCGCTTTGCCACGATCTGGAAGCTGGGTATGCCCATTGGCCTGCATATGGGATTTGAGGCGATGGTCTTTGCTGCCGCGATTTTCCTGATGGGCTATATCAGCATTGAGGCCGCGGCCGCGCATGCAGTGGCGATCCAGATCGCATCGATGACGTTCATGGTGCCGATGGGCCTGGCACAGGCCGCGACGGTACGGGTTGGCTTGGGCTATGGCAGGCGTGATGTCGAAGCGATCCGCCGTTCTGGTTGGACGGCCTATGCGCTAGGCGTGGGGTTCATGACCGCCATGGCAGTGTTGATCTGGACGATCCCGGGAACGCTGGCCGGTTTCTTCCTCGACCCTGAATTGAAGGGCAATGCCGAGGTTTTGCGGCTAGCCGTCTCGTTCCTGATCATCGCCGCGATTTTCCAGATCGTCGATGGCGCGCAGGTGGTGGGCACCGGCATGTTGCGCGGGCTTCAGGATACAACCTGGCCAATGCTGTTTGCTGCGTTCGGATATTGGGTTGTGGGGCTGGG
>DASUDM010000060.1:0-3443 GCA_036275575.1 Sphingorhabdus sp.
GCCACTGCGGCATAAAAAACGCCATTGAGAACAAGGTAGACGGCAGCAATCTTGATCGCTGCCACCAAAATTGAGTCGCGGGCTGGAATGGAGAACTTCATTATGACCGGTTCGCTTTGTTTTCCGTAAATGGCTCCGATACGCCGCTTGCGAGCGGAGGGCCATGCAGAATTAGCCACCGGTTCATCCCGTAAGAGGGCTATCGGGAATTGTTCAGGGCAGCGCTTTACCCGGTCTGCCAATCTTCGAGCGCCAAATCGGGCCCAAACATTCAGCGCGAGACGGTAGCATCCACTTTTTCTACCCATTCCGGGAAGAAACGCGGTGATCGTTTCGACCAGCCAGGTGCGGTTGCAACGGCTTCGCTGATCGACTGCAACAGCAGCTTGCGACGCTCGGGCTGGAGATGCGGCATCGATGCCGCTGCACAAAAGGCTGCCGGGAACCAGGGCCGTGCCTCTGCCCCGACTAGGCGCTCATAGAGGAAACGATAGGCGGCAAAGCCATCGATACGGCCTTGGCCCAGATCGAACGCAGAGACCGTGGTCAGGGCGGCCATGAATTGTTCGCCATCCTCAATCGAGCTGCTGTCGGGGATCAGCGCGCGAATTTCCGGAAGGCGATCGTAGAAGCGATATTGCGCCTGGATGCCGGCGGCTTCAACCACATCGCGCGACCAAAGCTCGACCGCATCCTTGCGATCAAAGGCCACATCGAGCGAACGACGGATATAGCGCTGGCTGGCCGCACTGAAGCTCGCAAACTCCTTGATTTCGGCCAAGGTCAGCATTCCCGGTGCTGAATTGTTTCCTGTCGTCATTGTTCAGGCCCCCATCGATTTGCCTGTCTATCCTATGCCATGAATATGGTTACCGCCGCGTTAACGCTTTTGCACGACGGATACCGCAAACCGGTTCGATCAATCCGGATGTAAATTCGACGAGCAACAGGCTATGGGGAAGGCAAGGGGCAACAAAGCGCATATGTGGGGGATATGAACGTTTCTTTTTCCAGCAAGCGACCGCTGATGGGCCACCAGATGGTTTTCCTGACCATCGTCGGCTTTTGGGTGTTCCACGCGCTGATCGTTTCGCTGCGCGCCGCAGTGCTCGAATTCCCGGCACAGGGCGAACTCGCCACGCGCCGCATATTGGTGACCATAATCGGCATCGCGCTCACATGGATGCTTTACCTCATCCTGCGCCTTTTCGATCGAAAGCCGCTCGGAGTTCGTGTCGCAACCGCCTTCCTGGCGGCGGCGCCCTGTGCATTTGTTATCGCTTGGGCGAACTATTATGTCTTCAACATCTACGATCCGGTCAGCGTGTTTTCCGACCAGGAACTTGGCCGCAAGTTCATGGATATCCAGGCGGAACTGGGGCTCACTGCATGGCAAGAAGTCGCCGAGATCGCGGTCAGCCGCTATTTCTTCCTGATTGCCTGGGCATCATTGTACCTCGCGCTTGGCTATGCCCGAGATGTGCGTGAGGCAGAGCGCACGGCATCGCGCTACGCTCAAGCCGCACAGGATGCAGAGCTTCGCTCGTTACGTTACCAGGTCAACCCGCATTTCCTGTTCAATACGCTGAATTCGCTATCAAGCCTGGTCATCAAGGGTGACAAGGAAAAGGCAGAAGAGATGATCCAGAATCTCTCGACCTTTTACCGAACGAGTCTATCGAGCGACCCACTGGAGGAAGTAACGCTTGAGGAGGAAGTCGAACTGCAAAAGCAATATCTGGGAATCGAAACCGTGCGCTTCCCCGAACGCCTGCGGACGCGCTTTGATATCCCGGCGTCGCTGTCTGACGAACGCGTACCGGCGCTGATCCTGCAACCGCTGGTGGAAAACGCGATCAAATATGGTGTTTCGCGCACCACCCGCCCCGTTACCATTGCGATCTCGGCGACAGCCGATGATGGTTGGATGACCATCGTCGTCGATGATGATGGTGAGGATTCACCGACCACCGAACATGGCAACGGCATCGGCCTCGCCAATGTTCGCGACCGGCTCGAGGCGCGCTATGGCGATGAGGCGCGTCTCACCAATGGACGCAAGCCGGAGGGCGGCTTCAGGGCCGCAATTACCGTTCCCATCACACCCAAGGACCCGGAATGACAGGACTGCGTACGATTATCGTCGATGACGAGCCGCTCGCTGTCGAGCGCTTGCAGATTTTATGTGCCTCGGAACCTGATATCGACCTTGTCGGAACCGCTGCCGATGGTGCAGCGGCATTGCGACTGGCTCAGACATTGACGCCAGACCTGATGCTGCTGGATATCGGCATGCCGAAAATGGACGGGATCAGCGTCGCGCGCGCCATCGCGCTCATGGAACGCAAGCCGGCCATCATCTTTGTGACCGCATATGATAATTTTGCGGTCGAAGCGTTCGATCTTGATGTGGTCGACTATATGCTGAAGCCGGTTTCAGCCGATCGGCTCAACCGGGCCATTGCCCGGGCGCTGCAACAGCGCGAAAGCCCGGCGGAAACGCCGCCTGCACCAGATGCGGCGGAAGAAGTTTCAGGCGAATTTGCCAGCGAGTTCTGGGTTTCGCACCGTTCCGAACTTATCCGCATTGCCGCGCTCGATATCGAACGGATCGAGGCGGAACGCGATTATATGCGCCTGCATACCGGAGGCCGCAGCTATCTTTTGCACCAGACGATTTCGACACTCGAACAACGGCTCGATCCGGCGAGCTTCCAGCGCATTCATCGCAGCCATATCGTGCGCCGCGATTTGATTTCAGGATTGCGCCACGAAGGCGGCGGCGTGTGGCATGCTCTTCTGCAAAACGGGGAGTCGATGCGGATAGGCCGAAAATATCTGGCCGATGTAAAAAAACTGGCGGGGAAGTAGCTTCCCCGCCCTGTTTGCTGTCGCTTTATGTTGCGCCTGGATCAGTCAAGCGCGACTTTCACCGTGCCGCCATAGCGGGCGATGGTTTTTTCGGCCTTGCTCATGGCCGCTGCCTTCGCGCGGGTTTCGCATTGCTGCTGATCCAGCCGCTCGAACGAAGTGCGCGCTTGCGGGAATGCACAAACATTGCGCACGGCGCGCATGATCCGCGTTTTGAAGGCCGCCTGGCCGGATTCGGTCGAAAGGTCGAGATCGCTATGTTCGACATTCTGGCTGCGCTCGGCCGCCGACACCGACGGCGCCACGAGCGTTGCCGCAGCAGCAGCTGCAATCAACGAAGTGAAACGATGTTTTGCCATATCTAGGCTCCTTGGGTCGTCTGGGCCTCTATAGCTCTGGGCCCTTGGGGGGAGAGGGGTGCAGGACGGTTAAACTCAGAACTGGGGAGCAATGAGGGCCGCCCTGCCCCTTTGATATGGAATGGATTTGCGGATGATTCACGGCCGCTTCGACGGGCGTGCAGGTTCGTGTTACAAGTCGACAAATGACATGACAAACAACCGGCTGGATAC
>DASUDM010000061.1:0-5862 GCA_036275575.1 Sphingorhabdus sp.
TCCCACGGAATTTGCATGGCAGTCCCCCCTTCCTTGTACGGCCAGTCTAGCCTATCGGGGCGATATGGAAAGCCAAGATCCCTATTCGATTTTCGATGCCTGGTTCAAAGAGGCGCGCACCACCGAAATCAACGATGGCAATGCCATGGCGCTCGCCACCGCCGATGCCAACGGCCACCCGTCGGTGCGCATGGTCCTGCTCAAAGGCCATGGTCCAGATGCAGACGGTAAAGGCGGTTTCATATTCTATACCAATCTTGAGAGCCGCAAGGGTGGTGAACTGGCCGTAAACCCCAATGTCGCCTTGCTGTTCCACTGGAAGTCATTGCGCCGTCAGGTGCGTATTGAGGGGCCGATCACCCAAGTGAGTGATGCAACTGCCGATGCCTATTTCGCCACGCGCGCGCGTGATTCGCAATTGGGCGCATGGGCGTCTGATCAATCGCGTCCGCTCGATAGCCGCGCGACGTTCGAGGCGCGTTTTGCCGAGGTCAAAGCACGCTTCGAAGGGCAGGATGTGCCGCGCCCACCCCATTGGACGGGCAACATCGTCAGTCCCACCCGCATCGAATTCTGGCAGGATCGGGAGTTTCGCCTGCACGAACGCTGGGTTTTTGAACGCGACGGCGATGGCTGGCGCAAGCAAATGCTATACCCCTGACGCATCATGGGACTGCAGCATAATCATCATCATCACGAACACGGTTCGATGACCGCGAAAGCGGCGATTGCCAGCGTGGCGATGGCCCTTTTCTTGACCGTCCTCAAAAGCTGGGCGGCGATTGAAACGGGATCGGTCGCACTGCTTGGTTCGCTTGCGGACACCGGTTTTGATCTGCTCGCGTCGTTGCTCACCCTTTTCAGCGTGCGTTATGCTGCCATGCCCGCGGACGACGACCATCGCTTTGGCCATGGCAAGGCAGAGGCCTTGTCGGCACTGGTGCAGGTCATGCTGGTGACGGTGTCTGCATTGTTCATCGGTTGGCGTGCCGTGGTCCGCCTTGGCAGTGGTGCGTCTACCGAACATCCTGAAATGGGCATCGGCGTGTCGCTGGTCGCTATCGCCGCTACGCTCGCGTTGCTGGCCTATCAGCACCATGTGATCAAGAAGACCGGTTCGGTCGCCATCCATGGCGATCATTTGCACTATCAGGGCGATTTGTTGCTCAACATCGCGGTTATCATTGCGCTGGCGCTGGATGCGTTGCTCAACGTCCGCGGCGCCGATCCGCTATTCGGTATCGCGATTGCGCTTTGGCTGCTCTGGGGTGCCTGGCGCGCAGCCAGCCTCGCACTCGACCAGTTGCTCGACAAGGAGTGGCCGCTCGAAAAAAGACAGCGCTTCATCGAAGTGGCGATGCGCCATCCCGAGCTGAGGGGCATCCACGACATGCGCACGCGCTCGGCGGGCGCGCATGATTTCTGCCAGTTCCACGTCTGGGTCGATCCAAACATGACCGTGCTGCAGGCGCATGAGGTGATGGACGAGATCGAGGCTGAACTGATGCGCGAATTTCCGGGGGTTGAGGTTTTGATCCACCCTGATCCGGAAGGGCATAAGGACGAGCTTGGCTATATTCCGAGCGAGACGATCGAGCACCAGGACGACGAACATGAGCACCGCCACCCCTAGACCTTTCAAGCAGGTTGATGTTTTCACCGCTATCGCGCTGAAGGGCAATCCGGTGGCGGTTATTCTCGATGCGAAAGGTTTGTCGGCTGACCAGATGCAGGCGATCGCCAACTGGACCAACCTGTCTGAAACGACCTTTGTTACCCCGGCAACTGATTCTGCAGCAGACTATTCGGTGCGGATATTCACACCGAAAAGCGAGCTGCCCTTTGCCGGGCATCCCACTCTGGGAACGGCGCATGCGGTGATCGAAGCCGGTCTGGCGACGCCCAAGAACGGCAAGGTTGTCCAGCAATGTGCCGTGGGTTTGGTGGAGGTCAGCGTGGCGGGTACAGGCCTTTCCTTCCGCCTGCCGCGTTATGCCTATGAAGAAGCGCCCGAGGCCGAAAAACTCGCTGCCGCTTTGGGCGAAGGTGCGATCAAGAGCGCACCCCAAATCGTCAATGTCGGCCCGCGCTGGGTGATTGCCGAATTGGCTTCGGCGCAAACGGTCGAGCAGCTGCAGCCCGATCTGCAGATCCTCGCCGACTATGATCGCGCGCAATCGACAACCGGCATGACCGTTTATGCCGAAAAGCCCGACGGAAGCATCGTGGTACGCAGTTTTGCACCGGCTGACGGGATCGCCGAAGACCCTGTCTGCGGCAGTGGCAATGGCGCGGTTGCTGCCTATCGCCTCAAGGCACAGCAGGTTTCAGCCGGAAGCGAATATGTTGCAAGCCAAGGGCGGCAAGTGGGCCGCGATGGCAATGTCCGCGTGCGGATAGAGGGAGATGCCATCCATGTCGGCGGTGACTGTGTCACCGTCGTGGATGGCACCTTCCGGATTTGATGCTTAGGCGACCGTAATCGAGTTGATTACGCCAGGTTCGCGCGGGGGCTCGCCTTTGGGAAGCGCGTCGACATTTTCCATGCCTTCGATCACATTGCCCCAGACAGTGTATTGGCGATCGAGGAAGGTGGCGTCGTCGAACACGATGAAGAACTGGCTGTTCGCGCTGTTCGGATCCATCGTGCGCGCCATAGAGCAAGCACCGCGGACGTGCGGTTCGTCGTTGAATTCCTGTTTCAGGTTGGGCTTCGAAGAACCGCCCATGCCGGTGCCGTTGGGGCAACCGCCCTGCGCCATGAAGCCGTCGATCACACGGTGGAATTTGACGCCATCGTAAAAGCCTTCCTGTGCCAGCTCGACAATGCGCGCGACATGGTTGGGGGCAAGGTCAGGACGCAGCTTGATCACGACATCGCCGGTCGAAAGGTGCATGGTGAGGGTTTCGGCCATCGGGGAATTCCTTTTGTTGAACTTTGCGCTCGCAATAGGCTCGCTCGGCCAAAAGTAAATTGCATTTTCGCTTGGTCGGCGTAGGAGGGGCGCGGTCGCAGCAATCCATTGCAAAGGGGGGACGATGACTGCCGAATCCGATCCTGATTTCCCCCCGGTTGAAACCCGCGATGAAACGCTCGACGAGGATAACCGGCTGAAGGCCGATTTCGTTGATCATGTTCTCGACGCAGTTGAAGCGGGCAATCGCGAAGAGGCCTATCGGCTCGCGCAGCCGCTGCATGCAGCCGACATCGCCGACCTGTTCGAGCTGACTCCGCGCGAGGATCGCGCCGCACTCGCCATCGCCTTGGGCGACTTGCTCAGTGCCGATGTGCTCGCCGAAATCAACGACTGGGTGCGCGACGATATCGTCGACGCGCTGCCCGCCGCGCAGATTGCAGACCTCGCCGAGCAGATGGAGACCGATGACGCGGTAGCGATGATCGAGGATCTCGAAGAGGACGAGCAGCAGGCCGTTCTTGCCGAACTCGACCCCGAAGACCGCGCGGTCATCGAGGATGCACTCTCCTATCCCGAAGAGTCCGCTGGCCGCATCATGCAGCGCGAACTGGTCGCGGTGCCCGAACATATCACTGTCGGTCAGCTGATTGATTATCTGCGCGACAATCAGGATCTGACGACCGAGTTCTGGGAAATTTTCGTGGTCGATCCGGCGCATCGCCCGATCGGCACCTGCCAGCTGAGCTGGATATTGCGCACCCCGCGCAACATTTCGATTTCCGATGTAATGAAGCGCGAACAGACGTTGATCCCGGTCGATATGGACCAGGAAGAGGTGGCGCTGCGTTTCCAGAAATATGCGCTGATCTCGGCTGCCGTTGTCGACGATGCAGGGCGATTGGTCGGCGTAATCACTGCGGACGATGTGGTCCACATCGTGCAGGAAGAGGCGGGCGAAGACATTTTGCGTCTTTCGGGTGCGGGTGAAGGCGACATCAACGAGCCGATTGCTGATAGCTACAAGGCGCGTGTCCGCTGGCTGATTGCCAATCTGGGAACGGCGATGGTCGCCAGTTTCATCATCGCGCAATTTGGTGCGGCCATCGAAACCATGGTCGCGCTGGCGATTTTGATGCCGATCGTCGCTTCGATTGGCGGCAATGCGGGCACCCAGACGCTGGCGGTTACGGTGCGCGCGTTGGCGACAAACCAGCTGACCCAATCAAACACGGTGCGTTCAATCTGGCGCGAGGTGCGTGTCGCCGTGCTTATCGGGGCCACAGTTGCAGTTATCGCGGGGCTTGGCGCGGGATTGGTGTTCACCAACTGGACACTGGGCGGTGTGATCGCAGCGGCGATCCTTTTCAACATCCTGATCGCCGGCCTGTCCGGCGTTGCCATTCCGGTATTCCTTGACCGGCTTGACCAGGATCCTGCGGTTTCGAGTTCCATTTTCGTGACGATGATCACCGACTCTATGGGTTTCCTGATCTTCCTGGGACTTGCGGTATTTGCCGGTCTTGCAGGCTGATAGCAGCCCGCCCAAATAGCCGCCATGCCGCTTCACATGACCAAAATCGCATTCGGCGCCGAAAGCCCATCGCATCTTCGCCAGAGGCTGGAAAACTATGCCGAGGCGGGAGAAATCCGGCTGACCACACGCTATCTGCCAAAACGGCATGAGGAGATGGTTGGCGGCTCGCTTTACTGGATATTGAACCACACGCTTGTCGGCCGCAGCCCGATCCTGGGATTCATGGATAATGGACAGGGGCGAACGTGGATCAGGCTACGACCCGAATTGATACCTGTCCGCTCTATCCCCAAACGCGCACATCAGGGTTGGCGCTATCTGGAGGACAAGGATGCGCCGCCTGACCTTGGCGGTACGGATGCCGACGCGCGCGATGAAATGCCGCCCAAGATGCTGGGTGAACTGATGAAAATGGGGCTGGTGTGATTGCTTTTACCCCGTCGCTCGCTTAGCCAAGGCAAAGCAGATTAAGAGATGGGGGGAAAGATGACCGAAGATTTGGACAACGCCAGCCATCCGGACAGCCGGTTTCCGACCATTTGGGGCGCGCTGGGCTGGGTGGTCATTTTCCTTCTCTTGCAGGTGATCGCAGGCGTACTCGCACTGGGCATTGCGCTCGGAATGGACAAAAGCGGCCGCGATCCGATGGAGCTTGCCAGCGATCTCGGTTTCATTGCCATACCAACCATCCTCTCACTGGTGGCCTCCAGCCTGGTTTTGTTGGGGTTGTTATGGCTGCACTTGCGCAAGGAGGACAGGGCTGCTCGTATCGGCATGATGCGTTGGAGCCGGTTGAGCCTTGTCCAAACCATCGGGCTTGCCATCGGCTTGATCGCCATCGGGCTGGCCTTCAACCATCTCTACGCGACCTACATCATCCCGGATGTCAAGGTACAGGAAGCGTTGCGCAAGATGTTTGACGCGCTGCCCGATACGCCCACGAACACTGTGCTGTTGTTCGTCGCAATTGCAGGCATTGCGCCGCTATTGGAGGAAATCCTGTTCCGAGGTCTGTTGCAAAATGCGCTGGCCAAGCAATTGCCCGCATGGGGTGCCATTTTGGGCGCGTCGGCAATTTTTGGCGCCGTGCATATGGATTACCATGCGTTCCCCGCGCTGATGGCGATGGGGGCGGTTTTCGGAATCCTCTATCACAAGACTGGATCACTGCGCGTCAACATCGTGGCGCATATGGTGAACAATGCCGCCGCCCTGTTGCTGACCTAACGGTCGGCAATTGCCCTCCAGGCAGACGCTAGCGACTCAATTCCAGCGCGCCAACCTGGGTGCCGTACAGAACCGGCTCGATGCCACCGTGAACAACCTGACCTCGACCGCCACCAACCTCTCCGAATCGAAATCGCGCATCGCCGATGCCGATTTCTCGGCGGAAT
Source organism: Sphingorhabdus sp. (assembly GCA_036275575.1). GTDB lineage: Bacteria > Pseudomonadota > Alphaproteobacteria > Sphingomonadales > Sphingomonadaceae > Sphingorhabdus_B. The sequence goes on from DASUDM010000061.1 coordinate 5,847, forward strand.
CGACCAAGCTGGCGGC
>DASUDM010000062.1:0-10435 GCA_036275575.1 Sphingorhabdus sp.
CCAGATCGCCAAGGATGGCAAGCTGCCGTTCCCGGCGATCAACGTGAATGACAGCGTGACCAAGTCGAAGTTCGACAACCTCTATGGTTGCAAGGAATCGCTGGTTGACGCGATCCGCCGCGCAACCGACGTGATGCTCGCTGGCAAGGTCGCCTGCGTGGCCGGTTTCGGTGACGTCGGCAAGGGTTCGGCCGCGTCGCTGCGTCAGGGCGGCGCCCGCGTGATGGTCACTGAAATCGATCCGATCTGTGCGTTGCAAGCCGCCATGGAGGGCTATGAAGTTGTCACGATGGAAGAAGCGGTGCAGCGCTGCGATATCTTCGTCACCGCAACTGGCAACGAAGACGTCATCACCGAAGAGCATATGAAGGCGATGAAGCCGATGAGCATCGTCTGCAACATTGGCCACTTCGACAGCGAAATCCAGATTTCGGCGCTCGACAATTACAAGTGGACCGAAGTGAAGCCGGGTACCGACCTTGTCGAGTTCCCCGACGGCAAGCAGATCATCGTGCTGGCCAAGGGCCGTCTGGTGAACCTGGGTTGTGCAACCGGCCACCCGAGCTTTGTAATGAGCAGCAGCTTCACCAACCAGGTGCTTGCCCAGATCGAGCTCTGGACCAAGAGCAGCGAATATAAGAACGAAGTCTATGTGTTGCCCAAGCACCTCGATGAGAAGGTGGCAGCGCTGCACCTCGAAAAGCTGGGTGTAAAGCTGACCAAGCTTTCGCCCAAGCAAGCCAGCTATATCGGTGTTTCAACCGAAGGGCCGTTCAAGCCGGAGCATTACCGCTACTGATTGGCACAGATGGTTCAATCGAAGAAGGCCCGTCTCGCACGGGCCTTTTTTGTTGCTTCACACGCGCTTTCGTTGCACCGCGTCGACAAGAAACTTGTTTCCGGACGGATAGCTGATGCTGGGCGAAAGCCTGAAAACCGCATTGATTGGATTGCTGCTCGCAGGCTGGCTGGTTGGCGCATCGATTGCCATCTGGAAAGGCTTGTCGATGCAGCGCAAAGCGCGTGCCTCGCTGCGCCAGACATCTCGACTGAGCCGCCTCATCGAAACGGCCCCTGCAGTGCCCGCGATCGTACGTGCCGACGGAAAGCTTGAGGCATCTGATCGGTTTTTCCGCCTGTTGGGTCTCGATCGACCCATAGCGACCCTTTCAGAACTGGTGGTCGAATTTGCCGTCGAAGATGCGCAGACCGATTGGCAAAACCTGGTCGAGTTGGTCCGCGAAACACAGCGCACGGGCAAGGTTTTGACGCAGCGCTTGCGGATAACGGGTTCGGAAAAACGTTTCCTTACTAAGATAATTCTCGCCGATTCAAAAATATACCCCAATGGCGCTTCCCTCGTTTGGCTGTTCGATCTTACCGAGACTGTTCGTGAGTTGGAGCGATTGGAAGGCGATGCAAACATGGCGCGCAATGCCTTCCAAGCCCTTGCAGGATTGATCGAAGCATCACCGTTGCCAATGTGGCATCGTGGTCCAGACTTCCATCTGAGTTTCGTCAATAGCGCCTATGTGGACGCCGTGAATGGAGAGAGTGGCGAGGAAGTCGTTCTCAACGATGTCGAATTGGTGGAGCCGGTGAATGGCTTGGATGCCAAGATGGCTGCTGCAAAGGCGCTTGAAGCCGGCAAACCCGTTGAGCGCCTGGTTTCGGCGACAATTTCGAACGAACGCCGCCAAATCAAAGTTTATGATATTCCAATGGGCGAGGTCGGTGTCGGCGGCATTGCCATCGACATGCAGGAACTGATCAATGCCCGTGCAGATGCACGCCGCCAGGCTGAGGCGCAGCGCAACATGCTCGACAAAATGTCCGCTGCTGTCGCGCAATTTGCGGCAGACAGAACGCTGACCTTCTGGAATCTCCCGTTCCAGCGACAGTTCGGAATGCGCGAGGAATGGCTGTCTGAGTCTCCTGAATTTGCCCGCGTACTCGAAAGGATGCGCGAAAGCGGCAAGATGCCCGATGTAAGGGATTTCCCCGAATGGCGTTCAGAAAGGGAAAACTGGTTCCACATCGCTTCACCGGTAGAGGAAAACTGGTTACTTCCAGATGGCACCCATTTGCGCTTGGTCGGCCAGCCGACGGCCGACAACGGGTTGCTCCTCATCTTTGAAGATCGAACCGAGCAGGCACAGCTCGCCAGCGCACGCGATACGTTGCTGCGGGTTCGGACTGCAACGTTCAACAATCTGTTTGAAGCCGTGTCGGTGTTTTCCGCCGATAGCCGGCTCAGCATCTGGAACGGTCGATTTGAGGAAATCTGGGGAGTCGAAGAAGATTTGCTGGCGCAGCACCCCCGCTTCGATGAACTCCTGCCGGTTTTGGGGCCGCGCCTTCAAAAACCGTCTCATGTTTCGATTTTGCGCGAATTGTTGCAAATGACGATCAGCACCCGGCAACCCAGGAAAAGCCGTATCGCTTTTGCCGATGGCCGGATATTCCAGCTTTCCACAGTGCCCTTGCCAGATGGTAACGCGATGCTGGCAATGCTCGATGTGACCGACAGCATCCAGATCGAGCAGGCGCTTCGCGACCGCAATGCTGCCCTGTCAGAGGCGGATTCGATAAAGGGCAAGTTCCTCTCTAACATGAGCTATGAATTCCGTACCCCGCTCACGTCTATAAGCGGATTTGCGGATTTGCTGCAGCAGGGAATAGGAGGGGAATTGCCTCCGCAAGCGCTTGAGTATGTCGATGCAATATCAAAATCGGCAGAACGACTTGGCCAACAAATAAACGCCGTCCTGGATTTCACGCAAAGCGAGGCGGGGGCATTGCCTGTGGCACGCAAACCGGTCGACATTGCAGAGTTGGTAAGTGCGGTTTCGGCGTCTGCGGCAGAAGCTGCGGAGAAAGCCAAGGCTGAACTGGTGGTGGATGTGAAACCCAATGCCGGCACCGTTCAGGGTGACGCTATCCGCCTGAAACAGGCGATGGACGCTATTGTTGACAATGCCTTGACCCATGGCGGCGGCGGTCTTCGGATATTGATCCATGCTTCGGGCGACCGAAATGGCGCAACGTTGGTGGTATCGGACAACGGACCCGGTATGGATGCGCAGACTCAAGCTGCTGCTCTTGATCCGCTGCTTCGCAGCCAGATGGCTTCCGAAAATGGCATGTCGGGCGGTCTTGGCCTTCCCCTGGCACGCAAACTGGTCGAACTCCATGGTGGCCAGTTTGAGCTGGAATCGCAGCCAGGTGCAGGTACTACGGTTGCGTTAAGGCTACCGCGAGCGGCGCCAACGGCATGATCTTGAAAGACGAAGCAGCAATGCGCCGTTTTGGTGCAGAACTGGCGCAGACATTGCGGGCCGGTGACCTCGTCACGCTGAGCGGACCGTTGGGCGCGGGAAAGACGGTTCTGGCGAAAGCCATCATTGCAAGCTTGGGATTCGGTGGCGATGTTTCCAGCCCGACATTTGCCATTATCCACGAATATGATGAAATTGCGATGCGTATACCCGTTGTCCACGCCGATCTGTATCGGCTAAATGATCCCGACGAACTGGAAGAGTTGGGTCTGTTCGACCATCGAGATCGCATCACGATCGTCGAATGGCCGAGCAAAGGCGGTGCAAAACTGCAAAAAGCAGATATCACCATCGATATCCTGCCCCAAGCAGATGGTTCGCGCATAGTTGACGTGAATGACAAGAGGAAGAGCAGTTGACCGAAGTCCGGTTGCCCGAAGGGCTAGATGATTTTCTGGGTTCGGTCGGTTGGTCTGGTGCACAGATTGAACCGCTGGCAGGCGATGCCTCGTTTCGACGCTATTTCCGTATCAGGCTGCCGAACGGGCAGACGGCTATGTTGATGGACGCTCCGCCGCCGCACGAAGATCCGCGTCCATTTCTGCATGTTGCGAAATATCTGGTCGGCAATGGCTTCAGAGCGCCCAAAATCTATGGTGAAGATCTGAACCGTGGATTGGTGTTGATTGAAGATTTCGGCAACGAACGGATGCGCGAACATCTCGATGCGCATCCTGAGGATGAGAAGAGCATCTATCAACAAGCAATCGATACCCTGATTGCACTTGAAAAACGCCCGGTTGCCGATGTGCCGCCTTACGATGCAGAGGCCTATCTCCGGGAAACAGCATTGCTTGCAGATTGGTACATGCCTGCGATGGGGCTTCCATTTGATCGCGCAGAATTCGACCGTCTTTGGCAACGCGCCCTGGAGCCGTTATTCGCTGAAAAATGGAGGCGGGTAACCGTATTGCGCGATTATCACGCTGAAAACATCATGTTGCTGGCGGATGGCGAGCAGGGGCTAATCGACTTTCAGGACGCTTTGGCCGGGCATCCGGCATATGATTTGGTGTCGCTGCTGCAGGATGCCCGCCGGGATGTTGCGCCCCAGTTTGAGGCCACGATGCTTGAATATTATCGCCAAGCAAGCAACGCCGACGCCGATTTTAATCTGCATTACGCCTTGTTAGGGGCACAGCGGAACACCAAGATTATTGGCATATTCACGCGTCTCTGGAAACGTGACGGCAAAGAACGCTATCTTGGTTTCCTGCCGCGTATGTGGGGTTTGTTGGAGCGAGACTTGGCACAACCTGGTCTTGAAGAGCTTCGCGAATGGTTTGATCGACACATTCCGGATGCAGTCCGTTTGCAATCACCGTTGAACCGTGTGGACCTGCTATGACTAAGGTGGAAACCGCCATGATCATGGCTGCAGGGCTTGGGACACGCATGCGGCCGCTTACCGTGAACAAGCCCAAGCCATTGGTCGAGGTAGCAGGCAAGACTCTTCTCGACCATGTTCTCGATAAGGCGAGGGTTGCGGGGGTCACCGAGGTCGTAGTAAACGTGCATTACTTGCCCGAGCAGATTGAGGATCATCTTGCACAGCGAGCCGCTGATTTGAAAGTCACCATTTCTGATGAGCGGCAACTACTGATGGAAACTGGTGGAGGGCTGGTACAAGCCGAGCGATTCATCAAGGCAGAGCCCTTTTATTGCCTGAACAGCGATGCGATCTGGACCGAAAATGGCAAATTGGACGCACTATCGCGGCTTGCCAAAGCCTGGGATGGCGATCGCATGGATGGCTTGCTGTTGTTGGTTCCGAAGGACCGAGCGTTCCAGCATCCGGGCAAGGGTGACTTCTTTCTCGATGAAAGCCAACGCCTTATCCGCCGGGGACAAAGGGAAACTGCGCCATTTGTCTATTCCGGAAATCAGCTAATTAGCCATCGCCTGCTTCGCGATGCCCCTGAAGGACCATTCTCAACCAACAAATTGTGGGATCGTGCGATTGCCGAAGGCCGGTTGTTCGGGTTGGTCCACGAGGGTGATTGGTTCGACATAGGTTCGCCGCAGGCAATCGAGCCAACCGAAACAGCATTGGCCGTACATGGATAAATCCGTCCGCGCTCGGGTGCAAACGGTCCCCATCGGGGTGGATCTTTCAGGTGCGCTTGCAGGCTGGCTGGTTCAAAAATTCAAAGACGACCGGCTAGCGCTCGCCGATGTGATCCTGTTGTTGCCCAATAACCGCGCGGTTTCTGCGCTTACGGCAGCCTTTGTTCGATCAGCGCAGAGTGGGCTTGTTCTGCCCCATATGGTGGCGATTGGTGATCTGGCGCTCGACGAGAAACTGGGCGCATTTTTGGACCCTTTGCATCAAGAGGGGCAAACCGTCCTCCCAGCCGTCCCCGAACTTGAGCGGCTGTTAAAGCTTGTCGAACTCATCCGGTTGCATAGACGCGAAGCAACTGCTGCTGAGGCGCTTCACTTGGCAAAGCAACTGATCCGGACCTTGGACGAGCTGGAGGTTGAAGAAGAGTCGATCCGGGAAATCGAACTGGGCCATGAAAATGCTGACCTCGCCGAACACTGGTCAACCGCGTATGACAGTTTGAAAAAGCTGAGCGGAGAGTATCACGACTGGTTGGTCCAGCGTGGCGTAATGGCGCCAGCCGCACGTCGCAATGCCTTGCTCTACGATCTCGAAGAGCGGTTGAAATCAGCGCCCCCTGCAAGTCCTATTATCGCTGCCGGCATAACGACTGCAGCCCCGGCAATTTCTAGATTGCTGGCACGGATCGCAAGGTTGCCAACTGGCTTGGTACTGCTTCCACATGTAGATCTGACTATGCCAGACGATGATTGGAATGCGCTTGGCCGGTTTGAAAAGGTAGCGATCGACGAAGGCCCATCATCGCAGATCCCGGCGCAGGAGACCCATCCTCAATATCACCTAAAGATATTGCTTCACCATATGGGCGTTGCGCGCGACGAGCTGGAATATTTCGGGAAGTCCCCTGAAAGAACAACCCATTTGGTCCAGGCTATCCAGGACATTTTCTGTGCTGCGGACAAGACAATCGAATGGCAAGGCCTGCCGTTGAAACGGCGGACTTTGGACCATGTACGGATCGTGGAAGCTGAAGACAGCGCCATTGAAGCTCGGGCAATCGCCATACTTGTTCGCGAAGCGATCGAGGTCCCCGGCAAACGTATTGCCGTCATTACCCCCGACAGGGAAATTGCCAAACGGGTTTCTGCACAATTACGGCGCTGGAATATCGAAGCAGACGATAGCGCAGGCGAGCCGCTCTCCACTGAACCCGCTGGTGTATTGTTCCTCGCGCTTTCGCGGATGTTAGCACAAGAGCTTGCACCGATCCCGTTGCTGTCTGTGATGAAACACCCCCTAGTACGAAGCGGTGACAAAAGGCTGGAGTGGTTGGAGAATGTAAGGGCGCTAGACCTTGCATTACGAGGTCCGCAAATGCGGAGCGGGGCAGGCGCCATTGCTGATCTGCTGGCAGAATCCACACGAGTTGAACCCAAATTGCGCCAGTGGTGGGCGACAATTGAAGCCGAAATCCGTCCACATGTTGATCGAGGTAAGCGCAACCTTCGAAGCCATTTGAACGAATTGACCCAGTTAGCCGATCTTTGGACTGACGGGGCTATATGGAAAGGCCCAGCAGGTCGCCAACTGGCCGAATTTGTTGAAGAACTTTCGGCGCAAAAGCTTGATGCGCTCTCGTCTACTGAATTGGGCGCATATCCCGACCTATTGGCCGACATGCTCTCTGAAATCAGCATGCGGCCCGCTTACGGGCGGCACCCTCGCGTTTCGATTTACGGGTTGCTCGAGGCGCGGTTGCAGTCGGCAGATTTGGTAATTTGCGCTGGACTTAACGAAGGAATTTGGCCGCAGTTGCCGCAACCAGATCCTTGGCTTGCTCCGCATCTTCGTCGCAAACTCGAAATGCCGGGGCTAGATCGCAACATTGGCCTTGCTGCTCATGATCTTGCCAGTGCATTTGGAGCGAGTGAGGTTGTGATCACCAGGGCAAAGCGCGACCGTTCAGGACCAACGATTGCATCACGTTTCCTTTTGCGCCTTCAGGCATTGCTAGGCGAGCGCCTGCAGCTCGACAACAATGTTCTGCATTATGCTGAGGCGCTTGATCGGGCAGAGCAAGCGAACCAAAACTACATCAGGCCCGCTCCTATACCCGATGCCGAACAACGGAAAGTCGGCATTTCAATCACCCAAATGGATATGCTCAAGGCCGACCCTTACGCTTTCTACGCACGCAATATCCTGAAGCTTGAAGCCTTGAAACCTGTCGATGCAGATCCGGATCCTGCTTGGAAAGGTACGCTGGTTCATGACATCATCGAGAATTGGACCAAGTCGGGTGATAGGGACCCGGAAAGCCTAATCCGTTTTGCCACCACCGCACTTAGTGACCGCTCGGTCGCGCCTGCGTTGCGCCTGCTTTGGCAACCGCGAATAGTTGCCGGGCTTCGTTGGGTAGCCTCTGAAATTGCCGCCAATGGGTCTCTTGGCAGGTCGATCCTGAAATATGAGGTCAAGGCCAAAGGGCAGATTGCTGGTGTAGCTGTACATGGTCGTATCGATCGCGTCGACCAATGCGAAGATGGCAGCTTGGTGGTCGTGGATTACAAAACCGGATCGCCGCCCGCAAAAGGCAAAGTGAAAGCCGGTTTCGCTCTACAATTGGGGCTTTCCGGATTGCTGATCGAAAGTGGGGCGGTTGAGGGTGTCGCAGGGCGAGTTAGCGATTTCGAATATTGGTCGCTTGCCAAGAAGAATGGCAGCTTCGGCTATCGCGAGCCACCTTTTGCAAGAAAGGCCAAGGACGGGGAGCTCGACGCTTCAACTTTTGTAAAGTTCTCGGAAGAACGCGCAGGTGAAGCTATCGCCGGATGGATACTTGGAAATGCCCCATTCACGGCAAAACTGAAACCCGATTACGCGATCTATAAAGACTATGACCAGTTGATGCGGCTTGATGAATGGATCGGGCGTGCAAGCTGGAACGAGGCTTCCGATGGCGAGTGAGCAAGACCACATTGTCCATGAGTTAACGCCGTCGCAACAGGCCGCTGTCGTCCCTGATGCCAATGTTTGGCTCAGCGCTTCTGCGGGGTCTGGCAAGACCCAAGTGTTGTCAGCCCGTGTTATCCGGTTGTTGCTTTCGGGAGCAAAGCCTGAGGAAATCCTCTGCTTGACTTTCACCAAGGCTGCCGCCGCCGAAATGGCCGAGCGTATCAATCGGAAGCTAGCAGCATGGGTGCAGATGAAAGACGGGCATCTGGCTGCCGAGCTGCGAGCAATTGGCGCAGATTTCGCAAAAGAGAAGCTGCCGCGAGCGCGGAAGCTTTTTGCAGAGATATTGGATGCACCTGGCGGCGGATTGCAGATCATGACAATCCATGCCTTTTGCCAGTCTCTGCTTGCCAGCTTTCCGGAGGAAGCGGGCATCATGCCCGGTTTCGAACCGCTGGATGACCGTACCAAAGTGGAATTGCAAAAGGAGGTGCTCGCGCAAATCATTCGCGAGGCTGACAATAACGGTGACCAGCATGTCGTTGAAAGCCTGCATCGCCTGGGCCTTGAGCGGGGCGAAGAGGGCGCTTGGACTTTCCTGCAACGCTGTGCCTCATCGGTCGAAGCGATGCGGCAATTGCCCAAAGGGCAAGGATTGCTGCAATTTGTGCGCAACAATCTGGGTATCGGATTTCATGGAACAACCGACGATATCATGGCTTCGTTATGTGACGATGCAAGCATAGATTTGGTGTCGATCAAAATCGTCCGTGACCTTAATCTGGAATGGGGGAGGGAGACCGGGCTGAAACGTGCAGCGAAAATTTCCCGGTGGCTGGAACTTGCGCCAATTGAACGCGGTCGTTCTATCGCACTGCTGCATTCATGTTGGACCAAAAATGACGGCGATCCTATGATTTCGACCAAGGGCCAAACCCCGCAGCAAGACCATTATTCGAACATTGCGTTGTCGCTGTACCAATGGACGAAAAAGCTTTCGGAGATGTATGCTTTGGCAAGCTATGCCGACAGGCTGGCTAGCGCGCTATTTGCCGGAAAGGCATTCGCTCTTAGATATGAAGCGATAAAGCGGTCCCGCGGTCTCGTCGATTTTGACGATCTGATTGCTAAGGCCGCCGATCTATTAACCACCAGCGGAATGACCGAATGGGTGCGTTACAAGCTGGATCGGAAAATCGACCACATCCTTGTCGATGAAGCACAGGATACAAACGCCAAGCAGTGGGCGATTATCGAAGCGCTATCCGATGATTTTTTTGCAGGGCACGGCGCCAAAGCAGAAAAACCGCGTACAATTTTTGCCGTCGGTGATTTCAAACAGGCTATATACGGATTCCAGGGTACCGATCCGGAAAGGTATCGGGAGGCCGGTGAGCGCTATGCATCTCGCCTTCGGGAGCAGGAGCGCAGGCTCCATCGACTGACTTTGTCTCAATCCTTCAGATCCGCTCAACCAATACTTCGGCTGGTGAACGCCGTGGTATCACAATTGGGGCATGAACGTTTTGGATTGGTCGAACAGATTGAAGACCATTTGAGCGAAAAACCGGATGTCGGTTTAATCGAACTGCTTGAACCGATTTCTGCATCTGTAGCCGAAAATGTCGACGGGGATGCAGATGAAGAAAAGTGGTTAGGCCCTGAAAAGCGCGAACTTGCGGCCGTCCTGGCCCGGAAAATCAAGGCATTGGTCGATGAAAGGCCGATTCTGGCGAGCTCCGGCGAGCCTCTCTCTCCTGGCGACATCATGGTGCTGTTTCGCAAACGTACCGAAGTCGCTTCGCTTCTGGTTGCTCGCTTGCATGCGCTCGGGGTACCTGTCGCCGGTATCGATCGAATGCAAATAGGCGAGCAGTTAGCAGTCCAAGATTTGCTTTCCGCAATCCGTTTTGTTCTCCAGCCGCAAGATGATCTCAGCCTTGCTTGCTTGATCGTGTCTCCCTTGATCGGATGGACACAGCAACAACTTCTCGACCGTGGTTACAGGCCCGACGGGACGAGTCTTTGGAAAAAGATCCGAGCCAACCCGGCGCTCTCCAATGACCTGCAGCCCATT
>DASUDM010000063.1:0-10660 GCA_036275575.1 Sphingorhabdus sp.
GTGGTGCAGAGCGTCGCTGAAGGAACCGCGGCAGAAAAAATGGGGCTGCGACCGGGTGACCGCATCCTGGCGGTCAACGGGGTCGAAGTGGATAGCTTTGCCAAACTCGCCACCGAGATCGCAGTTCATCCCAATGAACGCATCCCGATACGTTTCCAGCGTGATGGCTCAACGCGAACCGAAATCGCTCGTATCGGTGTGCTGGAAGAGGTCGACCGGTTCGGGAACAAATATCGCCGGGGCATATTGGGTCTTCCCATCCCGCCTGCGGAAATCCGCGACGTAAATCTATTGGAGGCGCCTTGGCTGGCGACCAAGGAGACGGCCAACATTGTGCGCCTGACGATCAAGACCACCGGCCAGATCATATCCGGTCGCCGGCCAATTTCGGAACTGGGCGGGCCTTTGAAAATCGCGAAGGTATCCGGCGAGCAATTCGTGCTCGGGCTGGCGGCATTCCTTTGGTTGACAGCGATGATTTCGATTAACTTGGGGTTCATCAATCTGTTGCCAATTCCGATGCTCGATGGCGGACATCTTCTTCTTTATGCAATTGAGGCGGTTCGTCGCCGACCGGCGACACCCATTGTCCAGGAATGGGCGTTCCGTGCCGGATTTGCCGTTCTGGTCAGTTTCATGTTGATGGTTACATTCAACGATCTCGCTTCATTCGGGCTGTTCGGCAAATGAGGCGTGGATAGAATCTACAGATTGCTTGATTGAAACCGGCGCTTCGGGCAAGGGCGCTACAGTATTTTTCCGATAGCGGGGCCAAGGGAAGGTCGAGAATATATGAGCAAAACTTCGGTTTCCGGCAAATGGATCGGTGCCTCAATGCTGGCGGTTATGGTGTCGCTATCAGCGATTCCGGCTGCAGCACAGACTACCGACGCGCCCGCCGCTGCCCCTCAGGAAAATGTGATCCGGTCGATCAGTGTTAGCGGTACGCAGCGTCTCGAAGCCGATACAGTTCGCTCCTACATCCGTTTGCGCCAAGGGCAGGTCTGGACCCAGGCCGCGGGTGACCAGGCTCTGAAAGACTTATATGCTACCGAATTGTTCGCAGACGTCAGCATCCGGAACAATGCCGGCGATGTAACGATCGAAGTGCGCGAAAACCCGGTCATCAACCGCATCATCCTTGAAGGCAACAAGCGCATCAAGAATGACAAGATCGAACCGGAAATCAAACTGGCGCCGCGCCAGATATATTCGCGTTCAAAGGTTCGTGCCGATGTGGCCCGCATTGTCGAGCTGTACAAGCGGCAGGGGCGTTTCGCTGCACAGGTTGAGCCGAAGCTGGTCCAACTTGACCAAAACCGCGTCGATATCGTGTTTGAAATTACCGAAGGACCGAAATCCAAGGTTCGCCAAATCAACATCATTGGCAACGAAAAGTTTTCGGACGGCAAATTGCGTGGCGAGATGGTCACCAAGCAAGCACGCCTGACCAGCATTTTCAGTTCGGGTACCAGCTATGACCCGGACCGCCTTGCGTTTGACCAGCAGAAACTGCGCCAATTCTATTTGACCGAGGGTTATGCCGATTTCCGCGTGGTCTCGGCCGTCGCGGAGCTTACGCCCGATAAAAAGGACTTCATCATCACTTATGTGGTGGAAGAAGGCGAGCGGTACAAATTCGGTGAGGTGAAAGTCGACAGCAAAATCCGCGATTTCAAATCGGAAGCGCTGACGGCCAGCCTGCGAATGAAGCAGGGCGATTGGTATAACGCCAAGCAGGTGGAAGATACCGTTGAGGGTTTGCAGGAAAGCGCTGGCCTTTTTGGCTATGCTTTTGCCGACGTGAATCCGCAGTTCATCCGCGACAAGGATGCTCTGACGATGAGCATTACCTTTGATATTGCGGAAGCCGAGCGTGTTTTTGTCGAGCGGATCGATATCAACGGAAATACCATCACCCAGGACAAGGTTATCCGCCGCGAATTCCGCCTGAACGAAGGTGATGCCTTTAACAGCATCCAGGTGAAGCGCACGACCGACCGCATCAAATCGCTTGGCTATTTCCAGGAAGATCTTGAAGTCGAACAGGAGCAGGGCAGTGGCCCTGACCGCATCGTTCTCACCACAAATGTCGAAGAAAAGGCGACAGGCGAACTCTCGCTTTCCGCCGGTTTCTCGTCGATCGAGAATTTCATCTTCCAGGGTTCGATCACGCAGCGCAACTTCCGCGGCAAGGGCCAGGAATTGCGCACCAACATTTCCTATTCAAGCTATTCCAAATCGGCTGAAATCGGTTTTACCGAACCTTATTTGTTCGACCGGTCGATCGCGCTTTCGGGCGACATTTTCCGCCGTGACCTTTCGAGCTTCAACTTCTTCAACAACGATCGCAACACCACATATGAGCAGGCGACCACCGGTTTCCAGATTCGCACAGGTGTTCCGGTAACCGAGTTCCTCTACTTCCAGGCACGTTATGGCATCAGCCATGACGATATTTCACTCGATCGCGGGCTGTTTTTCACGGATCCGGACGGCACCGGGCCGCTCCCTGCCACGTGTGACCCCGTTCTGGCCGGCCGTTTCCTGTGTGACGCAATCGGGAACCGTTTGACCTCAACCTTGGGTTACACGCTGCTTTACGATACCCGCGACAATCGTATCCGCCCGACGCGCGGACACAGCGTGAGCATCAGCCAGGACTTTGCAGGTCTGGGCGGTGACGTGAAATATATCCGTACCCGTCTGAATGCCGACAAACATTTCCGGATCACCGATAGCGGTTTTGTTTTCTCGCTCTCGGCCGAGGGCGGTTATATACATCCGCTCGAAAATCGTGGTTCGGCGGCACAGGGCATCGACGATATTCGCCTGACCGACCGCTTCTATCTGGGTGAGCCGCAAATCCGTGGCTTTGACATTCGCGGTGTCGGCCCTCGCGTCCAGCGCATTTTCTTTGACGGTGAAATCCAGAATGGCGTGCCGGTGAACGTGCCGCGTCTTGATCGCAAGCAAATCCAGGACGATGCCATTGGTGGTCGCGCTTATTATCTTGCTCGCGCAGAATTGCAGATCCCGCTTGGTAGCGGGGCAAAGGAACTGGGCCTGCGGCCATCGATTTTCGTCGATGCCGGTGCGGTGTTCAAGGTCACGACGCCGATCTTGCAGACCATTCAGCAAAAGTCGGCAGCAACAACGACTACACCCAGCCTGCCGCTTTACTATACGATCAACAATTCCGGAACGACGCCGGTTCTCGAAACGACGACCGTTGCGACCAATCCGGACGGATCGGCGCGCGTACCCGTGTTGCAGTTCGAAGAGCGCTTTTTTGGTGATAGCTGGAAGCCGCGCGTCTCTGTGGGCTTTGGCGTAAACTGGAACTCGCCTTTCGGGCCGTTCAGGATCGATATAGCCCGTGCTTTGCTAAAAGAGCCGGGTGACGACACTAAACTGTTTACCTTTAACGTAGGAACCCAATTCTAATGACCAAGTTTTCCAAATCGATTTCGGCACTGATGCTGGCAGGAGCCGCTTTCGCGGCGAGTTCGGCCCAAGCGCAGGTTGCAGGAATTGCCACGCTCGACACGACCGATGCAATCATGCAGACCAAGGCTTTTTCGCAAGCCTACCAGCAGATTGGCACAACCTATGCGAACAACTCGCAGATGATCCAGACGAAGCGCAAGGAAATCAATGATATCAATGCGCAGCTCGACACCAACAAAGACAAGAACCTGACGCAGGAAGAGCTGGACGCGGCGATCAAGGCGAAGAACCCGCTCTTGACTCAGCTTGAAGCGAAAGAGCGTGAAATTGCTCAGCTGCAGCAACCGATCGTCACTGCGCAGGCATTTGCGGTGGAAAGCATCGCGGATCGCTACGCAACCGCCCAGCAACAGGTCGTTACGCAGAAAAAGATCAGCCTGATCCTGTCGCCAGAAGCCTTCATTTGGGCGCCCGACGCGGTCGATGTAACGAAGGCAGTCACTGCCGCGCTCGATTTGGCTATTCCTGCCGTTGGCATCACGCCGCCTGCAAACTGGCAGCCGAAGCAATCGACCGGTGCGCTTTACGAGCAGATCCAGCAGCGTTTGCTGACAGCAGCCCGCGTACAGGCAATCCGTAATGCACAGGCACAGCAAGCCGCACAGCAGCAGGGCACTGCACCAGCCGCCACTGCTCCGGCGACCACACCAGCACCGCAGCCTGAAAGCCGCTAATCCCGATGGGCGACTTCGCCAACTATGATGTTCGCCGTGTGATGGCGGTGCTTCCGCACCGCTATCCCATGCTTCTCGTCGATCGTGTCGAGGAGTTGGTGGTTGATGAGCGTATTTCCGCGATCAAGGCGGTGACTATTAACGAGGGCTTTTTCCAGGGGCATTTCCCTGGTCGCCCGATCATGCCTGGCGTTTTGATTGTTGAGGCGCTGGCCCAAGCCGCCGGCGTTTTGGCAATGGAAAGCCTTGGTCTGGCCGGATCGGGAAAGCTGGTTTATTTCATGGCCATCGACAATGCAAAGTTCCGCGCTCCGGTCGAGCCTGGCTGCCTGTTGAAGCTGAATGTTCAGTTCACGCAGAAACGGCCACGCGTTTGCAAGTTTGCGGGGCAGGCGCTGATTGGTGACCAAGTCGCCGCTGAAGCGGATTTCATGGCGATGATTGCCGATCCACCGGCCTGATAAACTAAAAAATCGCGAAACTTGCATTCTGCGACAACCGTCGCTAAGGGCGGCGCTTCGCAATCCTGGCTCCGGTCGGAAACCGGGCCGCAAAGGAGTTTGAAAAATGAAGAACGATATCCATCCCGATTATCACATGATCAAGGTGCAGATGACCGACGGCACCGTGTTCGAAACTCGCTCCACCTGGGGCAAGGAAGGCGACACGCTGCAGCTTGACATTGATCCGACTTCGCACCCGGCATGGACCGGCGGCAACCAGCGCCTGATGGACGCAGGTGGCCGTGTTGCCCAGTTCAACAAGCGCTTTGGCGGTCTTACGCTCAAGAAATAAGCTTTCGGGCTTCAGGATTTGAATGGTGCCGGGTTGACGCCCGGCATCCTTTGCACATAAGGACGCGCCTGCCTTTCTTCAGGCGCTGTGGCGATCGTAGCTCAGTTGGTTAGAGCGCTGGTTTGTGGTACCAGAGGTCGCGGGTTCGGATCCCGTCGATCGCCCCACTTTTCCCATTACATTTTGGCTGACAAACAGGCTGCGTAATATTATTGCGCGGTCTCGAAATTTCTCGCGATTCGTAAGGAAGCTGTCATGCCTGCGCTTTGGGACCTGCCCGATTTTGATGCTCACGAATCGGTGCATCTGTTTGACGACCCGAAAACAGGTCTGCGTGCGGTCATTGCGATTCACTCGACGCATCTGGGCCCTGCAGCGGGTGGCACGCGGTTTTGGCACTATGCCGACCAGCAATCTGCTTTGACCGATGCCCTGCGTCTTTCACGCGGGATGAGCTATAAAAACGCCATGGCAGGGCTGCCGGCGGGTGGCGGCAAGGCTGTTATCCTTGCAGACGGCAAGTATAGCAAACCGCGCGAATTGCTTGATGCTTTCGCACGGGCTGTGGACTCGTTGGGTGGGCGATACATCACGGCGCAGGATGTCGGCATGTCCGAAGACGATATGGTGACCCTCTCACGAACTACAGATCATGTGGCAGGATTGCCCGGGCAGGGTGGGGATCCTGGGCCTTACACTGCACGAGGTGTGTATCTGGGTGTGAAGGCAGCGGCAAAGCGTGCGCTTGGCTCTGATGATGTCAGAGGTATGCATATTGCCATCCAGGGAGTCGGCAGTGTTGGCGGCGGACTCGCCCGTTATCTGGCGGCCGACGGTGCCAAACTGACTCTGGCAGACGTCAACGCTTCTCGCGCGGCGGAACTTGCCGCAGAACTCGGCGCTAACGCGGTTGCGAGCGATGCAATCATGGCCGTCGAAGCGGATATATTCAGCCCTTGTGCGCTTGGCGCCGTCTTAACCGAAGCGAGCGTCGCAGATTTGAAGGTGAAGGCCGTTGCCGGCGGGGCGAACAACCAGCTCGCTACTGTTGCCCAAGGTCGCCAACTGGCTGACCGCGGTATCGTTTACGCCCCTGACTATGTGATCAATGCCGGTGGCATCATCAATGTATTGCGGCATATCGACAAGGCAGACGATGCCGCCATCAATGCGCGGATCGACACCATCCCCGGTCGCCTGCACCAAGTCTGGGACGAGAGTGAAGCCACCGGCGCTACCCCGGCGGAAGTGGCCGATCGAATGGCGCAGCGACTGATTGGGCGCTAGTTCGGTGGCCCGGTTAGGGCCGTTCAGCGATCTTTACCCTTAGAACCAGATACGCTTTGTTACTTGACGAGGCGTAGTCCTGCTTCGTTGTTTGCACTTCAGGTCTAACGATTCACCGCACCTTCCACTCCGGCTGCCTGCTCGCACGCTGGGGTTTGCAGCTGTTCATTTTTGAGCAATGTTACGATGAACAGGGTCTTACGTGAGTTAACAAGAAGGAGTGTAAGATGCGTGTCGCTACCAATAGGGCGGGCAGCCTCGTGCTGCTTGCCATGTTTACCGTTCCAATATCGGGCGCCCTCTACGCGCAGCAACCAAGTTACGACCCGATAGTGGTCGAAGGAGCATTGCCAGACCCAAGCACTATGGCGAAGGGGCCTGAGGTCAAAGGCACCATTGTTGCGCGCAATGGCGAAAAGATCCGGGTGCGTACGGAAGACGGCAACAGCACCGATATAGCGATAACTGATATGACCAAGGTGAAAACCAGTTCTGGTCTGTTCGGCGGTCGCAGCAAAATGGGCAGCGAAGCCTTGCTCAACGGGCTTCCGGTAACCGTAAAGACCTTGCAGTGGGAAGGCGGGCTGGTTGCCAGTCAGGTAAGTTTCCGAAAGGGCGATTTCAAAACCGCGAACATGATCCGCAATGGCACCGAGCAGCAGTTTGCCGAGCAGACAGCTGCTACCGAAGCGCTACGTGGGCGTATGGGCGATATCGACAAATATAACATCAAAGGTACGACCAACGTCTATTTCGACACCGGAAGGTGGCAGCTTTCGTCGCAGGCCAAATCCGATCTGTGTGCGACCGCCGCACAGGCCGAGGCCACTGACAATGCGCTGATGCTGGTGGTCGGCTATACCGATTCTGTCGGTAGCGAAGAGTATAACCAGACGCTCAGCGAGAAGCGGGCAAACAGTGTTATCAATTACCTTCAGCAACAATGTCGCTGGAAACCCTATCGCATGTTGACGCCAACCGGCATGGCCGAATCCGATCCGGCGGCAAGCAACGACACTGAAGAAGGCAAGGCGCAAAACCGCCGCGTTTCAGTGAACATCCTCGTCAGCAAGAGCGTCGACGGACTGTAATCATCATGGGGTGGGTTTCGCCCCACCCCGAATGATGGATTGGGTATCGGGATTGTTTTGTTTGCGCCAAATCAATTGGCGTCCCCCAAAAGCAATGCTAGAGGCGCGTGCGAGTCATATCATATGCACCGCTTCGCAAATCCTGCCCGTTTCCTCGGCATCGCCAAACCGCTGACCCCGCTGCTGTTGTGGCCGGGAATACTGCTCGTTCTGGGCGCGTGCTGGTGGGGGCTGACGCAGGTACCGGCGGAACGGTTGCAGGGCCATTCGGTAAAAATCATGTTCGTCCACGTGCCAGCTGCATGGCTGGGTATGGGCGGATGGACCGGGCTTGCCATTGCGAGCATCGTTCAGCTTGTCTGGAAGCATCCTTTGGCCGGCGTATCGGCGCGGGCCATTGCCGTGCCTGGCGCGCTGTTTGCTGCGTTATGCCTTATCACCGGTTCTATCTGGGGGCGTCCGACATGGGGCACCTGGTGGGTCTGGGATGGTCGGTTGACCTCAATGCTGATCCTGTTCTTCCTCTATCTCGGCTATATCGCGCTCGCCAATGCATCGAGTGAAAAGGGTAGCGTCAGCCGCACTGCAGCGGTGTTCGGCATCATCGGCGCAGTCAATATTCCGATCATCAACCGGTCGGTGATCTGGTGGGAAAGCCAGCATCAAAAGGCGAGCATCACACTGGGCGGGTCGTCGATCGATAGCGCTTATCTGTGGCCGCTTTTCGCGAGTGCATTGGGTTTCACGCTGATTTTTGGCGCGGTTGTTTTGATGCGGATACGCGCCCAGCTTGCCGAAATCCGTATCGAGGCGCGGATGCGCCGGATGGCGGAGGATTGAGGTAGTGGATCACACGCCATTTATCATAGCTGCATTCCTAGTTACCGCATTGGGCACGCTCGTGCTTGTGGTGCACAGCTGGTCTGCCATGCGCCGCGCCGAGGCACTGGCCGATGATTTGAAGAGCCGCAAATGAAACCCAAGCACCAACGTTTGATCCTAGCCATTCTGGCCCTTGCTGCATTGATCGGTGCAGGGTTGCTGGCTGCTTCGGCGCTGCGTGAGGAGGCGAGTTATTTCTATACGCCTGCGACCTTGGTCAAGGCCGATGTCGAGCCTGGAAAGGCGATCCGCCTTGGCGGGATGGTGCAAAAGGGTTCGGTCAGGCGCGATGCCGATGGCATCACCGTGCATTTTATCGTCCAGGATCGCGACGCGACGCAGGCGGTTGTTTACAAGGGAATAACGCCCGACCTGTTTGTTGAGGGATCCGGCGTGGTTGCCGACGGCCGAATGGATGCGAATGGCGTTTTCGTGGCGGACAGCCTTCTCGCCAAGCATGATGAAAATTATGTCCCGCGCGAACTCAAAGACATCGACATGTCCACAGCCGAACATAGCAAGGATACCCTCGCCGAATGATTGCTGAATTCGGTCTTGCAGCCCTCTGGCTGGCAGCGGCATTGGCGCTGTTGCAGGCATTCGCTGGCATTGGCCATTGGCGCGGTTTTTCGCCGGCACTGGCTTCGCTGACCCGCCCTGTGGCTGTGGTGCAAGGGCTTTTGTGTCTGATTTCTTTCGGATGCCTTGTCTGGCTGTTTGCGATTACCGATCTGTCGGTGCTGCTGGTCGCATCGAACAGCCATATCGACAAGCCGATGATCTTCAAGCTGGCGGGCACTTGGGGCAACCATGAAGGCTCGATGTTGCTCTGGGTGACGGTGCTCTCGCTTTCGGGGACTGCCATAGCGCTGTTCGAAAAACGGCTCGACCATCAGACATTAGGCGCGGCATTGTTTGCGCAGGCGTTGATCGCACTTGGCTTTTTTGCCTTTCTGCTTTTCTCGTCCAACCCTTTCGAACGGCTTGATCCGGCACCGCCTGCTGGCGCGGGGCTGAACCCGCTGCTGCAGGATATCGGCCTCGCATTCCATCCGCCGACGCTTTATATCGGATATGTTGGCCTCTCAGTGGCTTTCTCCTTTGCCGTTGCCGCATTGCTGACCGGAAAAGTCGGCCCTGCCTTTGCCCGCGCGATGCGCCCATGGGTGTTGCTCGCGTGGATTTTCCTGACCATAGGGATCACCGCAGGCAGCTATTGGGCCTATTATGAATTGGGCTGGGGCGGCTGGTGGTTCTGGGATCCGGTCGAAAACGCCTCGCTTATGCCGTGGCTCGCAGCGACTGCTTTGCTGCATTCGGTGGCCGTGCTGGCAACGCGCGATGCTTTGCGTGCCTGGACGATCATGTTGGCGCTGATCGCTTTTGCAATGGCGATGGCTGGAACCTTCCTTGTGCGTTCGGGTATTTTGACGAGCGTGCATGCCTTTGCCGTTGATCCTGAGCGTGGCGCGTTCATCCTAGGTCTGTTGGTCATCTATATTGGCGGCGCAATGACGCTGTTTGGCCTGCGTATCGGTGTGGTGCGCGAAGGAAAGACCTTTGCCTTGCTCAGCCGTGAAGGGGCGATCGTTGGCAACAACATCTTCCTTTCGGTCATCCTCGCCATCGTTCTGGTCGGCACATTGTGGCCATTGGCTGCAGAAGCGATGGGCGACAAGATTTCGGTGGGCCCGCCCTATTTCAACCAAACGACGGTACCGATCGGCCTGCTGCTGATGCTTTTGCTGATTGTTGGTCCGTTGCTTCGCTGGCGCGGCGATAGTTTGTCTAGGCACAAGGCATTGGCAGGGCCTGGCTTGCTATTCCTGGTCGTGGCATGTGCTCTGTTCGCTACTCAGCCGCAAGCAGGACTTTGGCCGATCCTGTCATTGGCCTTGGCAGCCGCGACCGCACTGGCATCGATATTGCCGCTATTGGGTCGCAACATTTTGCGCATTCCACTCGCGCTTTGGGGCATGGCAATTGCGCACTTTGGATTTGCCGTATGCGTTGCGGGCATGGCGGCTGAACAGGGTTGGAAAGTCGAAAAGCTCGTCGCGATGCGTGTCGGGGAAAGCGCCGTTGTTTCCGGCTGGAACGTCAAACTGGATGATGTCCATCCTGTGGTCGGCGACAATTGGGTTGCGCTCGAAGGACAACTGCTTGTTCGCCGCGACGAAGACACAACCATAATGCGCCCTCAATCGCGGCAATTCTCCAGCCCGAAACAGCAAACGACCGAAGCTGCGCTGCTCACACGATGGGATGGCCAGCTTTACGCTGTGATTGCCGCGCCGAGCGAGGGCGATGCATCAGATCGCTGGCAGGTGCGCTTGTGGTGGAAACCCTTTGTAACGCTGATCTGGTACGGCGGCTTGCTCATTGCACTGGGTGGAGCCATTGCGCTCTTTGGGCGCGCGA
>DASUDM010000064.1:0-2594 GCA_036275575.1 Sphingorhabdus sp.
GGTGCTGGCGGCCCTTCTCACCACCTGGGTTACCTTTGCGCCCTGCTTCTTATGGATCTTCGCGCTGGCCCCGTTGATGGAGCGGATGCGCAGCATCGCCTGGCTACAAGGTAGTCTGGCCGCCATCACCGCAGCCGTGGTCGGGGTAATCGCAAACCTGTCAATCTGGTTCGCGCTGCATGTGTTGTTCCGCACTGTCGGGGAACTGGATGTAGGTATCGGTTCGATATGGTGGCCGCACTGGTCTTCGCTGGATTTGAAAGCCTTGGCCATCGGGCTGGCCGCAGGTGGAATGCTGTTCGGCCTGAAATGGGGAATCATCCGCACGCTTTTGATATGCGCGATTGCCGGATGGGGCGTTTCCTTCTTCTGACAGGCTTCAGGAAATAAAGCCGTATCCGTAGACGGCATCACGTCCCGGCTCGCCCAAATCGCGGGCCTCGCTTTCAAGCCGCTTGATGCACTTCACGCGCGCTGCAGGATTTTTGCCGTCGGTGCAGCGCGCCATCCAAGCCGCAATATGTGGTGTTGCGAATGATGTGCCGCTTTGCCGCGCAGTCTTACCACCCGGTGCCGCCGCCGCTACATCCACACCAATGGCCGCCACACGGACATAACGTCCCTGGTTGGCATAGCGATAGACGCGCAAATCCTTGTCGACAGCGGTCACGGCCACAACGTCGGGAAGCGCGGCAGGATAGGCGGGAGGCGCCGTCGGACCTCCATTTCCTGCTGCGGCGACAATGACATGTCCCATCGCACTCGCTTTGCGTACCAGCGTGTCGAGGATGCGGTTGCGGGGGCCGGCCAGGCTGATGTTGATGACCGGCACCTGCTGCTGCACCATCCAGTCAAGCGCGCGAACGATGGCGTCGGCCGAGGTATAGGGCTTGCCAGCGCCGCCTTCGAATATGTTCGCCGCATAAATGGTCGCCGCCCCTTCGCTGGCGAGAAGCGATGCAATCGCTGTTCCGTGCGCGGTGGGTGCGGCTTTGGTTGCCCCGCTGAAGTCTCGGGTCTGCAGGGCGAGTTTTGCCAATGCTTTGTGGCCCGCGACACCGGTATCGATCATCCCAATCTTTAAGGTGCCCGGCTTTGCCTTGACGCCCGAGCCGCCCTTCGTCGAAACACCACCTTGTGGAGAGAACAACAAGCCGTAATAATGCGACAGGTCATAACTGCCCTTTGCATCCGCTCTGCGTATCAAATCGAGCGCTGCCTTTGAATCCAGATCTTTGGGTGCAGCGAAACGGACGACCTCACTCCCAAGCCCAGGCAGTTGCGCCCGATCAATTACCGTGAACCCTGCGCCCGTAGCCAATGCCATCGACTGCGCATCAACATCGATTCCGACAATCTCACCCCGGCGCACTGGAAAGCCTTTGTCGTCGAACTCCGGATTCTCGTTGCTGGCGAGATCGCGCATCGACTCTGACGAACCGTGACTGTCTTCAAACGCATCCTCGGCGGCTTTGGCAGCGTCCTCCGCGGCATCGGCTGCATCCTTTGCCGCATCTTCCGCAATCTTGGCGGCCTCTTCAGCGGCGTCCGCTGCTTCCTTGGCAGCTTGTTCCTCTGCATCGGCGGCATCCTTTACCGCTTGCTCCTGCGCGTCGGCCTCGGCTTTGCTGAGATCGCTGTTGGTTTTGATTTCCCGGATGCGAGCTTCTTCAGTCGCCTTGATCTCGTCAATCCGCGTGCGCTCGGCAGCGCGGGCGGCATCCTCACTGGCGCGAGCTGTATCGCGTGCGGCGCGTTCAGCAGCGCGGATTGACGCTTCCATAGCCTTGTCAGCCCGATCTTCGCGGTCGAATGCGTGAAGTTGCGCAGGTCCAACTGAAAGCGCCAGCGCAATGATTGCTGCAAAGCTCGACCGTGAGAGGCCTTTGGCGGTCAAAATCTTGGTCATATTCAAAGTGTCGCGCTTCCCAGACCGTTTGGCAATATGCTGTTTCTTGCCCCGACAACGGCTAGCCTTGACAATTATTCCACTGGTCCTGACAAATAAAATCCAGTCTATCCATGCAGATAGATTTTTGGAGAATCTGTTGCGGAATAAAATCCGCCTTGCGACGTTAGGGCTTCGAACAGGATGCACGCCGACAGCGCAGAGATGAAGGGCGTTAGGGCGCGTATCGTGGCATTTCTGCCGCGCCTTCGCCGTTTCTGTGCGATATTGGCGCGCAGCGACGACAGGGGCGATGATTTGATGCAAGCAACAGTCGAACGGGCGTTGACGCGGATCGACCAGTGGCAACCGGGAACGAGCCTGGAAAGCTGGATGTTCCGGATCGCCCAGAATATCCACATAGACGAGGCGCGTTCGCATGCACGGCAAGGCCAAAGGGTCGACATTGATGAGGCAGTTTCTTTGGCTGGCGATGATGGCCGGATAGTGGTCGAGGGCCGTTCCGATCTCGAACGGGCGCGATTGGCCATGGCGGCATTGCCCGAAGAGCAACGCGCGCTGATGGCGCTGGTGGTGCTTGACGGGCGTTCCTACAAAGAGGCGGCGGAAATACTCGAAATTCCCATCGGGACAGTCATGAGCCGGATGGCGCGTGCGCGCCAGGCGATCGACCGTGCGCTTCATG
>DASUDM010000065.1:0-4327 GCA_036275575.1 Sphingorhabdus sp.
CCTGCCAACGCCTTGTCGACCTCGGCACAGGCGCCGCGCACCCAAAGACGGAAATCGGTGGCCACCTGGTCATTGCGCGAGCGTGCGGTGTGCAGCCGCCCTGCTGCATCGCCGATCAGCTCACGCAGTCGGCTTTCGACCTGCATATGGATGTCTTCGAGCTCGATATGCTCGGGTACGCCTTGCTCTTCATATTCGCGCTCGATGGTTTCCAGCCCGCCCAGGATGGCCTCGACATCGGCGGCATCAAGGATACCCTGCGCACCCAGCATTTGCGCATGCGCCTTGCTGCCCGCTATGTCCTGACGCCAAAGCCGCTTGTCGACCGGGATGGAGGCGTTTATCTCGCGCATCACGTCTGCGGGGCCTGCGCCAAACCGGCCGCCCCATATGCTGCTGGAGTTTGATGTGCCGCGGGTAATGATCCTGTTCCTTCTCTTGGCCGGGCCGCTATTTCTGGCGGCCTGCGATAGGGAAACTGCGCCATCGGGGCAAGCGGAACCCGCCACTGGCGCAGAGTCAGCCAAGCAGGGTTTTGGTCTTGAAAGCAAGAGCGGCCTGAAGGCCGAACTCAGTTACCGTTTCGCCGGACGCCCTGCGCCCGATGCCAGCTTCACGGGTGCCGATGGCCGCGAGGTATCGCTTAGTGACTTTGCCGGACGTCCGCTGCTGGTCAATCTGTGGGCGACATGGTGCGCCCCGTGCAAGGCGGAAATGCCTACGCTCGACAATCTGGCCGCACTTGAAGAGGGCGAAATGACGGTGATAGCGGTTTCGCAGGATTTGCAGGGGCGAAAACCTGTGCGCGCCTTTTTCGAATTGGCCCGGATCACCAATCTCGAGCCCTTTATCGATCCGGATAACACACTTTCGTCGGAAGTCGGCGGGACGGTCGCGTTGCCCACCACCATATTGTACGACAGCCAAGGTAATGAGGTGTGGCGCATCATCGGCGGGGTCGAATGGGATGACGCCGAAATTGCAAAGCTGCTCAACGAAGCAGCCTAAACGGCATTTACATCAATATCGGGCGCGGCTTCGGACAGTTGCAATTGCGGCTTGGCTGGCCCTCGGTCATCGAACGAACCGATGGCTTGCAATTTTGCTGCCGCGAATCACTGGCGGATTCGCGCTGGCCTTTGTTTTTGAGCAAGAGTGCGGCCGGAGCCTTCTTGGCGGTAAAAGGCGATACGCTCAGCGTTGCATGGGCCGGACTGCAGAAAAGAACCGACGCCAACACCGCACTGCAAAAGCCAGTTTTGAAGCTGATCCCTCTCATCGGCACAGAATGCGTTTCCAATGCTTGCTGCAAGATGAACATTAAATGCGCACTACGGTCCTGGTGGGCGCTAACGGGCTCGAACCGCTGACCCTCTCGGTGTAAACGAGATGCTCTACCAACTGAGCTAAGCGCCCCACGCAGGACAAGCGCCGCCTTTGCCAAAGCTCGGCGAACAAGGCAAGTCATATTGGGAGTGCGAGCCTGTCCGCGATGGACTCAAAGTAGGATTTGAGCTTTTCGGTCATCGATTCGGAGAGTTCGATATAGACCCTGCGGGCGTCATATGGATCCTGTCGTCGCACAAGATAGCCCGCATCGGTCATATTGGTAATCCAGCGTAAAGCTGTGGTCGGTGGCACTGCGGCGGCGATACACAGGCTTGAAACCGATACGTCCTGCCCCTCTTGTTTGGCCGCGAACAGATCGAGCAATATGTCCCAGCCCGGATCGGCGAACAAATCTGCCCCCAGATAACGGTCGCGCATCCGGCGCAACTTGATGATTTCGCGTATATGCTTCGGCCCGCTCCCCGCGACCGCTGTGTCGGGTTGCGGTCCCTGGATACGCGCAAAAGCCTTGAATGTATCCGGTGCGGCTTGGCGAAATCCGATCGGCTTGTCGCGCACTGCGTTATCGCCCGCCTTATCCTGCTCGGCAATCCGCGCGAGTGTTCGGGCGAAATCGGCCAATTCACTGCTGATCCGATGCAGGGCACCCAGCTCACCCTCGGTGGCTTCTTCGTGGAGCTCAGCCTTCACCCGCCGGAATGCCCCCGAAAGAATGGGAACCGCTTGCACATCGCCAGCCTCGACGATGAAATGGCAGCGATGCGGTGAAAGCAGTGCAAATGCAGTATCGACATCTTCCAGCGCGGCCCACAGCAGGATTTCGGTTACATTGGCCGCAGCATAACGTTTGATTTCCAGATAATCCGTATCGGCTGGCTCTATATTGGAGCAAATGTCGACTAGGATAAAATCTGCCCCTTCCTCCAATTGCCGCAGGCGGCATCCGCACTCGATTGCCAATTGCTGCAATTCTTCACGGCGCGCCGAGGATGCAGAGATAATCGCGGCGGAGAGGGGTAGGGCATTGGTATGGAAAAATCGCATGATGGTGGCCTATCGCAACGGACCATCGGCTGCCTCAGGCCCTTGTGTACCACCACCCGGAGCCACATTTCTCCATTATGGATATATTTGTCCAGCCCGAATACGGCTTTGCCTCGCTGTGTGCACCGGCTAAGCAATCTCCATGCGAACCACGCACGACTTACTGCGCTGGTACGACACCCATTTCAGGAGTGCGAATGTGATCAAAGGATATAAATCATGGCCCTTATCGATCTTGTTGATGGCGGGAACAGCAATGCCCGCTTTGGCTGAAGCAACAAAGCCGGCTGCCGCGCCCGTTGCGACCAATCCGATTCTCGATCCATGGACCGGGCCCTATGACGGCGTGCCGCCGTGGGACAAGGTGAAGCCAGCGGATTTCCCGGCAGCATTCGATGCGGCGATGAAGCAGACCAAGGCCGAGTTTGAGGCAATCCTCACCAATCCGGCACCGGTTACATTCGACAACACGATCAAGGCAAATGAACTGGCAGGTCGCCCGATGAACCAGTTGTTTGCGATTTGGGGCGTGCATAGTTCCAACCTGTCCAACCCCGAGATCCGGACAATCCAGGCCGAGTGGGAACCCAAACTGAGCGCATTTTTCAACGAAATGGCACTCGATGCACGCTGGTTCCAACGCGTTCAATATCTCTACCAGGAAAGGGCCAATCTAGGGCTCGACAAGATACAGATGCGCCTGCTCGAACGCACCTATGACGATCTTGTTCGCAACGGCGCGCTGTTGAATGCTGACCAAAAGGCGAAAGTCATCAGCATCGAAACCGATCTCGCCAAGAAGTTTTCAGAATTCCAGAACAAGGTTTTGGCCGATGAGGAGACCTATATCCTGCTGACCGACCCAACCGATGTTGCGGGCCTACCTGAAAGCTTCGTAGCCTCTCTGAAGGCAGCTGCTGAGGCGAAGGGCAAGACGGGCTGGGCGATTGCAAACACCCGCTCGGCGATCCAGCCCTTCCTCGAAAATTCTCCACGTCGCGATCTTCGTGAAAGAGTCTGGCGCGCCTTCACCATGCGTGGCGACAATGGCGATGCCAATGATACCAATGCGACGATTGCCGAAATCCTGAAGCTGCGCCAGCAGCGTGCCGAGCTTCTCGGTTTCAAGACCCACGCCCATTACCGCATGGCCAACACCATGGCCAAAGACCCGGAAAAGGCGATGGACCTGATGATGAAGGTATGGCCTGCTGCCGTTGCTCGGGTGAAAGAAGAAGTCGCCGACATGCAGGCAATTGCCGACAAGGAAAAGGCCGGTATCACCATCGAACCGTGGGATTATCGTTACTATGCCGAGAAGGTCCGCAAGGCGAAATACGACCTCGACCAGAATGAGCTGAAGCCTTACTTCCAGCTCGATAACATGGTCTCGGCGATGTTCGATGCAGCGGGCCGGCTTTATGGCATGAGCTTCACCGAGAATACGGGCACGGTTCCGGTCTTCGAACCCGAAGTCCGTACTTTCGAGGTGAAGCGGGATGGCAAGGTGATCGGGCTATTCTACCTCGATAACTTCGCTCGCGCCGGCAAGCGTTCGGGCGCGTGGATGACGACATATCGCGAACAGCAGAAATTGTCGGGCAAGAACAACATCACACTCGCATCAAACAACAACAATTTTGTCAAAGGGGCGGGCGGCAAGCCGACTTTGATCAGCATTGACGATGCCTCGACACTGTTCCACGAATTCGGCCATGCCATTCACTATCTCAACTTCGATATCACTTGGCCGGGGCTGGGACATGTTCCGCGCGATTTTGTTGAGTATCCGAGCCAGGTGAACGAGAATTGGCTGCTGACGCCTTATATTCTCAACACTTACGCCAAGCACGCCGAGACCGGAGATCCGATCCCGGCGGCACTGGTTGAAAAGATCAAGGCGAGCGACACCTTCAACCAGGGCTTTGCCACG
>DASUDM010000066.1:0-3194 GCA_036275575.1 Sphingorhabdus sp.
AACGACTTGGTATGGCCAACCCACTGTTACGCCATGGTCGGCGTCGGCCGCAACCTGTCGCCGGACACCGGAACCGGCGCCGAACTCTACACCGTCATCGGGCACGCGCCGCGGCATCTGGACCGCAATATCGCTCTGGTCGGGCGGGTGATTGAGGGGATTGAGCATCTCTCCTCGCTACCGCGCGGCACTGGTCCACTGGGCTTTTATGAAAAAGAGGAAGAGCGTGTTCCGATCACCTCTGTTCGCCTTGGCAATGAAATCGCCGATTTGCCCAACTTTGAATATCTTTCAACGGATAGCGCCAGCTTCGCTGCCTATGCCGATGCGCGCGCAAACCGGCGCGATCCATTCTTTATAACGCCGGCAGGCGGCGCAGACATCTGCAACATTCCGGTTCCAGTAAGACGGAAGGTGCAGTGAGCGAATACATCGATGTGACCGCTACTCTATGGATTTGGACTAGCGCTGAAGCACCGGCGAGCTGGCATTTCCTCACTATTGACGGTGAAGCAGCCGAAGCTATCCGGGCCACCGCATTGATGCGCCGACTGGAGGGCGGTCAGCGTCGTGGCTGGGGCTCCATCCGCGTCAGCGCAACGATCGGCGATACGAACTGGCACACCTCCATTTTCCCAAGCAAGGAAAATGGTGGCTATCTATTGCCGATCAAGGCTTCTGTTCGGAAAGCCGAGAGCCTCGTGGCGGGCGATCTTATCTCGGTGAGCTTGTCGTATTGACGAAGTTATCCCTGATTTGCAGGATCTTTGTCTGTCACAACGACGAAAAGCATCGCGAGCATGAAGGCTGCCATCATCCCGGCAAAGATGGCGACAGGAAGGATGGAAAGATCAGACATTTTGCAACTCCTTGTTTTGAACAGGCGCAGTTTTGCGCAAGAAATCGCAGAGTTCCTTGATTTCAATCAACCAGCTAAACTTTTACTATATCTTTAGTTTTAATGTTTTAGTTGGTGTGATTAAGGTCGCGTAAGAATGTGTGGGCAATTTTTCCGTGTGGAGACCGAAAAATGGGTGGTGAAGAAAAGCGACAGGGCGATCGCCGACAGCGCATCGAGCGGCGCTCGGGAGTGGACCGTCGACAGAATAGCAATCCTGAATATGCAGGTCCCGAAAGGCGTTCCGGCGTCGAACGGCGCTCCGGCGGGGATCGAAGGTCCGGTCAAGACAGGCGTTCCGAAACGCGCGAAACCATCGACTGATATAATCGCTGCCAATTTGGCGATGTGTGTAACGGGGCGGGTCGATGGATTGCAGACTGGATCTGACTTCCTTGGAAATAGCATCCGATTTGGGTGCCGAGGCAGGCCAGGATGCTTGGGCCGGTGGGCCGTTAATCGAAGGCGCATTTGCCCCGGTTGTGGTCCGCGCTGGATCGCATTCACGCAAACTGATCCGACCGATGCATTGGGGGTATCCGGCGCCCGGACAATCAACCGAATTGGCGATGCCGGGCACGATGCGCTGGGTCAGCCATGTCCGCAATCTTGAAAGCCCTTTCTGGATAGGCAATCTGCGCCATGTCGAACTGCGCTGCCTGATACCGCTGAGTTCATTTACTCTATCGATCGGCAAGGCCAGGAACCTCCATTGCCGGATAGCCGGACGCAAACTGTTCGCAGTTGCCGGCATTTGGCGGGATTTGACCGACATGCCTGTTTTCGCAATGCTCACCACCGAGCCATGCTTGGCGGCATTGCCGGTCGAAAGTGGTCCGCGACCTAAAAGCATGCCGGCCTTGCTCGATGAAGTCGGACAGGATCAATGGCTTTCGGCCGACTGGAATAGGGCGGCGGCTTTGATCCAACCATATAACAGGGCAGATCTTTTGATTGAGGAACTGGCGCAATGAAAATGGTGAAGGCGGGCCTTGCCTATTGGGCGTTCATATTCGGCCTGGGCTTCATTCTTGGCGCCATTCGCACTTTATGGCTGGCCCCATTGCTCAATAGCGCGACGCTTGCCGTCCTCATCGAGCTTCCCTTCATGCTGATCGCCAGCTGGTTCGCTGCACGCACTTTCGTTGCCCATTGGTCATTGGAGATGCTGTCCGAAAGGCTCGCCATGGGGGGTATCGGCTTCGCGTTGTTGATGGCGAGTGAGGCCTTTCTTGGCATTGTGCTGATGGGTGACAGCATGGGCGACTGGCTGGCCGGGCTGGTCGCCATTCCGGGCATAATCGGTCTTGCTGGCCAACTATTGTTCGCGATTTTCCCTGCAATGGTCGGCAAGAAAGACCAATCGCCACTTCCTGCCTGAGCGGATAGGCAAATGCGCGTCTCGCTTTTCGAGGCGCAGTGCGCGATAGACGCGGAATGTGCGTCGTCGCCTTGGCCCTTGATTGTCATCCCCGCTGGAAGCTGGTGCTTGCCGGCAACCGTGATGAGTTCCACGACCGGGCGGCGCTGCCGCTGGGCAGGTGGAGCGACCGGCCAGACGTGATCGCCGGGCGTGACTTGCAGGCAGGCGGCGGTTGGCTGGGGGTTTCGGATGAAGGCAGGCTGGCGGTGGTTACCAACATCCGCAATCCCGATGGGCCCGATCCAGCCAAATTGTCGCGCGGTGCGCTCGTCGGCGATTGGCTGGCGAAAGCGGACATGCCCGATCTGTCCGCACTGCCCGAATATAACCCGTTCAACCTGCTGCTCCACGATGGCGGGCAGACGATTCTGCTGTCCAACCTGCCGGAGCCGCAAAGACAGCCGCTGGCGGCGGGGGTTCACGGGCTTTCGAACGGCCATCCGGGCGAACCATGGCCGCGCAAATCCTCTATGGAGACAGCGCTGGCTGAGTGGATTGCTGCCGATGCAACGCCCGAAAAATTGTTCGCGCTACTCCGCGACGAGCGGATCCTTGACGATGGCGGCATCCCGATTTTCATTAGGGCGCCGGTTTACGGGACGCGGTGCAGCACGGTGGTGCTGGTCGATCGCGAAGGGCGGGGAAATATCACCGAACGCCGTTTCCACCCCGATGGCAGCGATGCGGGTGAAAGCATATTCGCCTTTGCCTGGCCCGCCGATGGAGGTTGAACGATGTGCAACCATTATGCCAGCGACCCTGAAATCCAGAAGGAATTGTCGACCTGGCGCGAATTTATCGGCTGGAGCCTGAAAGCCCCCCTGCCGCCAGAGCTGGCAGGGCTCGACGAGGATGTCTGGCCCAAGCGCGAGG
>DASUDM010000067.1:0-3085 GCA_036275575.1 Sphingorhabdus sp.
TACGGCAGGTACACGGCCTTCGCGACGCAATGCACGGGAGGCTCCCTTGCCAGCCCGTTCGCGCGGCTCGGCCGACAAAGTCAGCAGATCGCTCATGATGTTTCTCCAATTAAGTTCGATATTTGCCGTCACGCCTCCAGGGATGACCATCACGGCAAGCGCGCGCCATTAGGCGCAAAGCGGTGCAAATGCAAGCGTTAGAGTCGGTTTCTTACTTCAGCAGATAGGTGATCGATCCGCGGTACCAGCCCGCGTCATTTTTACCCGTGGGTTTAAGCCAGCCTCTGTCGGCAGCCTGCGAGGTTGCCGTTGCGGCGATGGCTTCGACTTCGGGGCAACCGATTTCTTCGACGATCACGCGCTTGATCTGATTGTCTCGCGAAAATTCGACGAGGAAATCCATGTCGAGGTCGATGCGCTTGTCTTTCTTGATCGCATCGCATTTGCCGGCCGCGACGAGCGTATCAATGTCGGCCAACGCCTGATCGCTGAGGCGCACGCTATGGTGGCGGGCGAGCAACGGGATTTCGGACCAGTTTCCCTTGGCCGTTTCCACACTATGCGCGGCGAGCGGCGCCGAGAGCATAGCTGCGCTTATCATCATCAACCGTACCAGCATATCGGTCCTCCTGCCTGATCGCCGGACGATAGCATCGATGGGCAATAAATTCCAAAGCCATCGGCCAACCGGTACAAAAAAGGGCGGAGCATTGCGCCCCGCCCCGGAATTTCCAGAATTGGCCCGATCAGTATTCGACCCGCTTTGCCTTGATGCCATAAGCGGTCAGCAGCTGCTGCACGCTGGTGCTGCCGGCCAGATGCCCTGCGCCTACCGCCATGAAGGTGGTTCCCGGCTTTTCCAGCTGCTGGTTGATCCAGGCAGCCCAATTGGCATTGCGGTTGGTGAGGAGCGCCGCGTGCAGCTTCGGATCAGACAGGCCCTGGTTCATGACTTGCGCCAGACCGTCTGGATCGGGCTTGGCCCACAGGGTGACCATATTGTCCATGCTGCTCGTCATCTGGTCGACCATCTCGGCGGATTCGACCAGGAACTTCACCTGCGTTTCCTGCGAGAGCGAATCGAATATCTGCAGCTGCTGTTCCATGGTTTCAACGGCACCAATGGGTTTCTTGTTCGCGTTGGCTGCAGCAGTCAGCTGGGTTTCGACGCCGCTATTGACATCATAACCGCCCTTTTGGAGCCCCATGACCTGCATGGTCACGGCTGCTGCCCATGGGTCGAAAGGCTCAAATGCTGCTGCGGGCAGGCCAACTTTTTCCATCGCCTTGGTGAATGTGGCCTTTTGTTCTTCGGTCATCTTCGAAGTCAGCGTCTTTCCGCTTTGATCAAGACCATATTTCGCGAAAAGTTGCTGCGTGGTTGCCTGATCAGGCTGAACAATTTCGAGGACAAGGCGGTCGGATTTGTCAAAGGCGTCCTTCACCGCTTCGTCGAACCAGCCCATTCCGGGCTTGAGGATATGGACGGTTCCGAAGAGGTAGATTTTCGTGTCAGCATCCTCGACGACCCAGAGCGCCGGATCGACATCGACTGTCGGCGTTGCTGCTGGCGCCGCGGGTTCTGCAGCAAGGGCAGGGGTGGCGGTCGGCCCGCCCACGGCCGAAAGGGAGAGGGCAAGGGCAAGCAATGCGCTGTTGAGGAGCATGGTTTTCATTTTACTATCCTTTGGTTGAAACGGATTTGGGAAAAGGTGCGACATTTCCGGTTTTACCGGTATTTTTTCCAGTACCAGACGGTGGTCCAGATGATTGCAAAGGTGGCGAAGATGGCAACGCCGTCGGGCTCGGGCAGCACGCCACCGCGCCAGAGGAACCACCAGGCAGGTGCACCAACCAGATAGGCATAGGCTGCATAATAGCCGCCATCGCGATAGGCGTGCGCCTCTTGCTCATCGATGGCGCGGGTGTGCCAGAACCAGGCAATAACCGGCATGACAACACCCCAGAAAACCGCCAGCAGAATCGCTAATGCTATTGGTAGAGGGCTGTCGCTGAATATTGCCAACGGCTCGGAAGGCATGGCGCCGCCGACTATCGATAACGCCAAACCGATGATGCCGCCCATCACGGCGCAGGCAATCATGATGTTGCGGTTCAGCCGCTCGCGCCTGGTCAATTCGCCACCACTCGCAGCGATGCGGCGCGCCAGCTTCCACTGTGCATAGAGCAACGCGCCGATGACCGCGACAAACACGGCAATGATTCCAATCGCGGTGGCAGAAAATGCGCTGCCATCTTCTTTCGATGCAGCAATCACGCCGACTATTGCCCCGGCGGTGAACACGGTACCGAGCCCGGCAACAGCCATCCATGCGAGCGGACGGCCAATATTGCCTTCAGCTTCCAAATCCTTCGCATTTTGCGGATCATTCATGTGTGTCTCCATCGAAACCATCGTCGAAAATTTCCTCAATCGACATGCCGAACAGCCGGGCGATTTTGAACGCGAGCGGAAGCGAGGGGTCATATTTCCCCGTTTCGATCGCGTTCACCGCCTGACGTGAGACATCCAGCCTTTCGCCAAGCTCGGCCTGGCTCCATTGGCGCTCGGCACGCAACACTCTCAATCGGTTTTCCATGTCAGCTTTTATTGTCCATATGTCAGCTTACCCTTACTATATGTCGTGATTCGCTGACAATGTCAACAAGACATTACATATTGCTATCAAAACCTGACATTTTGCAGGATTTCTGCGGCTTTGCGCAGGGCATTTGCTGCGCTGCGGCACAGATGCTTGATTTAGAGGTCTCCATCCGCCAAGGGCGAACCATGTCTGAATCCGGGCCCCTAACTTTCCAGGACCTTATCCTGACGCTCCATGATTATTGGGGCAAACAGGGCTGTGTCATCCTGCAACCTTATGACATGCGCATGGGCGCGGGTACCTTTCACCCGGCGACCACGCTGCGCGCGCTTGGTCCGAATCCATGGAATGCGGCCTATGTCCAGCCGTCGCGCCGCCCGACCGACGGTCGCTATGGCGAGAACCCGAACCGGCTGCAGCATTATTACCAATATCAGGTGATCATGAAGCCCAGCCCTGCAAACCTGCAGGAACTCTAT
>DASUDM010000068.1:0-4444 GCA_036275575.1 Sphingorhabdus sp.
GGTGCAGGTACCGACGGTATCGGTTCGCAAGACAAGGAGCGTTGCACCAAAGGCTACGCCGTGGGTTTCGAGGTCATTTTTGGCGCCCAGCAGTACCGAAGAAACCGCAGTGCCATGCCCGCTTTCATCCTGCAGCCCCCGTGTTCCCGCAAAGTCGGCCGATTGCGGATGGATCTTGCCGGCGAATTCGGGGCTATCGATGTCGATGCCGCTATCGACGACGCCGGCAATCACGCCGGTTCCATTGGCCCCGGCATTGTAGGCGGCAAGTGCCTGTGCCTGTACCGCGCCGTTGGAGCGTTGATATTCGACCGTGTTGAAATTCGCAGTGGGCGGCGGAGGAGGTGGTGGAGGCGGTGGTGGCGGAGGCGCAGGCGGAGCGATTGCCGGTGGTGGTGCAGGAGTGGAGCTGACGCCGCCGCCGCCACTTCCGCCACAAGCCGAAACGGTCAGCGCAAAGAAGATCGACGTCCCTACGGCAATGCTGCGACCCGTGCCTGTACTCGCCATGCTACTCCCCAGACTATAACTTATGATATTATCCTCGTTCCGCTTGCGCCAGCATTAACGCAGTTGTTCCTTGCGAGTTTTGACACCTGTAGTTAACGGGGCGGCCATGTCTCCGGCCTCCCATTCCGATTTTGACCATGTAGATACGTGGATCTTCGATCTGGATCTGACGCTTTATGCGCCGGAGCACAATATCATGGAGCAGGTGCGCAACCGGATTGCGGCGTTTGTCGAAGATTATTTCAAGGTTGATAGCGAGCGTGCGCACAAGATCCGCTATGATTATTGGCGCAAATACGGGACGACTTTGGGTGGTCTAATGGCCGAGCATGGTGTTGACCCGCACGGCTATCTGGATTTCGTCCACGATGTCGACATGTCTCTGCTGCAGCCTTGTGACCGGCTGCGTGCGGGTATCGAGGCTTTGCCGGGGCGCAAACTGATCTTTACCAATGCCGATGCGCCTTATGCCGGGCGCGTGCTTGCGGCGCGCGGGCTTGAAGGACTGTTCGAAGAGGTATTCGACATACACCGGATGGAACACAAGCCGAAGCCCGATTTGGGCAGTTACCATGCCCTGTGCGGACAACTGGATATCGATCCGGTTTCTGCATTGTTTGTTGAAGATTCGGCCCATAATCTTGAGCCCGCAAAAGCCCTTGGCATGACCACGGTGTGGGTCAATCATGCGGTTGACCGCGAATCCGATGGCGAGCGGCCGCACTTCGTCGATCATGAAATACAGGACCTCGCCCATTGGCTGGTCGCAGGAAAGGAAATAGGATGAGCGAGGCATTGCAGGCGGTAATCGAGAAGGCCTGGGACGAGCGCGACAGCATCAACACAGGAACTGGGGGCGAAGTGCGCGCTGGCGTAATTGAGGCGCTGAACCTGCTCGATAGCGGCGCCCGCCGAGTTGCCGAAAAGGTCGATGGCGCGTGGCAGGTCAACCAATGGCTGAAGAAGGCTGTCCTTCTTTCCTTCCGCCTCAACGACATGGAAACAATCCCCGGCGGACCTGGCGGTGCGCATTGGTGGGACAAGGTTCCCTCCAAATTTGCCGGTTGGGGTGAAAACCGTTTCCGCGAGGCGGGCTTCCGCGCCGTTCCGGGTAGCATCGTCCGCCACAGCGCGCATATTGGCAAGGGCGTGGTGCTGATGCCGAGCTTCGTCAATCTTGGCGCCTATGTCGATGAAAACAGCATGGTCGATACATGGGCGACAGTCGGCAGCTGCGCGCAGATCGGAAAGAATGTGCACCTTTCAGGCGGCGTCGGTATCGGTGGCGTGCTCGAACCATTGCAGGCAGGCCCGGTAATTATCGAGGATGACTGCTTTATCGGCGCGCGTTCCGAAGTCGTAGAGGGCGTCATCGTCGAACAGGGCGCCGTGCTTGCCATGGGCGTCTTCCTCTCGTCGACCACCAAGATCATCGATCGCGCCACCGGCGAAATCTTCATCGGGCGCGTTCCATCTTATTCGGTGGTCGTTCCGGGCGCGCTGCCTGGCAAGCCGCTTCCCGATGGATCGCCCGGGCCGAGCCTCGCTTGCGCGGTTATCGTAAAGCGGGTCGATGCGCAGACCCGCTCGAAAACAGCGATTAACGAGTTGCTGCGCGACTAAACGCTTAAATTTGTCGACCAACCGTTTCCGGTTTTGCTTGCAATATAAGAGCGAATCACTCTAGTTATTGCTCTGCGGACCGGGCCCCTCTGGCGCTCGCTTCTTCGGAAGGAACGCGATGTCGGCCGCATCGGATGTTTCCGGTGCTCGGGTTGTGCGGTCCCTGTTTCCCCCGAATACCCTCTGCCCGGCATCGGAACATCCGATTGAACAACCATTGTTCAAGAGGAGAAAGACAATGTCGGAACGGACTTTCCGTCTGATGCAATACCACCAGAAGCTTGATGATGAATTGCGCGCCGAAATGCGCCGCAGCTGGCCGAGCTTCGCACGGATCCAGCGGCTCAAACGCATGAAGCTTGCTGTGAAGGACAAATTGCAGGCCTTGGTTGCCAAGGGTCGCAAAGACCCGAAACCGGCCTGATTTCAGGCTGGCTGCGTCCGCCGCCCTCTCCCAAAGTTGGCCCAAAGCCGAAAGGCGAGCGCAGCCAGTAACAGGGGTGCAAAAATGCGTCCCTCAAGATGATAGGCCGGGTCTTCATGGAAGGCCCGGCCGCCATATCCCACCAGAAAAACCGCCCAGGTCAGGTGCATGCCGATGCTGTGCAGCTGCTTCCATCGGTGCCCCAGCCGCCGCTGCCACCCGTCGGTTGATGTGAAGGCCATCAGATAGACAAACAGATAAGCCAACGCACCACCTGCGAGCGATGCTAGCGGGCGGGGGCGATACAGCGTGATGTTGATCAGCAACGCCGCAAGATGGATGCTGTGCGACAAGGCGAAGGCAAGCCCCCACTGCCGCCGCCTGCGCAACAATGCCGCAGTCCTTTCGCTCGGTTTGACGCGATAAAGGCTGCTGGCAATATAGGTGACAAGGAAAATCGGGAGGGCAGCGCGTGCTGTCCAGCGGGCAGCCAACAGGGCATCGTCCGAAGCGGTCGGCCCGGTTAGCAGTGCCGCGATAATGGCGAGCATGGACAGCGCCAACGCCACGGCAAAAGGAAAGCCCCGATTATCGAAAATCCTGCCTTTCACCTCAAGGGCATGTTTCAAGGCAGTGTCCGACTGGGGTTTCTGCAGGCACCATGGTCACGAACTGGGCAAAGCCTTTGCGGGTTTTCGGATTGACCCAAAGCCCGGCACGCAGGGCATAGGCCTCTCCCACATGGCCGATCCAGCGATTGCCAAAACCATCGTCGTGGAGATGCACGCCAAGGCCATAGGCCTGGAAATAACCGCGATCATCATCGCCATTGACGCCATTGAACCGCCATTGGACCCGCGTCATTTCGGCAAAGGCCTTGCTGCTCAAAATCGGGCGGCCGCCGTTCAGCAGCAATTGGCCGACCTTGCCCAAATCCTGCATCGAAATGCGCAATCCGCCTTGCGGGCTGAAGGAGGAACCATTTTTCCCGATGCGATAAAGCCCAAGATCGCAACTGCCATCGCTGGCGGCGAGCACAGGGCAGGGGTCGACTCCAGCGATGGCGGCATCGCGCGCCAGATCGCCATTGGTGCGCAAAAGCGTTACCGCTTGCGCGCGCCTGCCAGGGCTGCATCCCGCCCCCCAGTTGAAACAGGCATCCAGCCGCATCGGCGACAGGACTTTCTTTGCCACCAGACGGTCAAACCTCTCGCGGGTTGCAGCCTCGATCGTCGCCGCGATCACCGGTGAATTGAGATTGGCATAGCTGAAATAATCACCGGGTTTGTGCGCCGGAAACCACACCGTGGGGTTTGACAATACCGCCTGCAAACTGCCATCCAGTGGCAGCAGATAGTCGATCGTGTCGCGGATGCCCGATGTGTGGCTTAACAGGTGCCGCAGGGTAACCGGGCGGTCCGGAAAGGCCGGATTGCGAACGGTAAATCCAAGATACTCGCCGATGTCGCGATCAAGATCGATGCGGCCTTCGTCGACGAGCCGCATCACAGCAATGGCTGTCACCAGCTTCGATATCGATGCAACGCGAACCGGATCGTCCGCTTTTACTTTGCGCCCGACGACGCCGGCTTCTCCCGATACCTGCTTGGAAAGGATCGCGGTCGATGAAAAATCCACCCGCACCCGGGCCGGTTCGGGAAGGACAGATTGGGCTGAAGCAGGAATGATCGGTAACAATGCCGTGCAGAGCAACCCCGCCAGCGAGGCCAGCCTTATCATTCGTCGCCTTTGCATTGGCCCTCGTGCACGCCGGTCATCGTACCTTTCAGCTTGATCTTGCCGGCCATCGGAACCTGGACTTCCAGATTTGTGTCGAAGTTGAAATCGGCATCGCCCAAGGTGCCATCAAGATCCATACTGGCCTTG
>DASUDM010000069.1:0-14725 GCA_036275575.1 Sphingorhabdus sp.
TCCACGGCGCTGGCCCACGGTATAATGAATGAGGCCGCGGTGTCGGCCCAGTTCATTGCCCGCCATGTCAAGGATCGGACCATCATTGTCCGCTTCTGGTCGTATCTTGCGAACGACACTGGCATAGTCGCCTTCCGGAACGAAGCAGATATCCTGGCTGTCAGGCTTGTTGGCTACCACCAGTCCAAGCTGCTGCGCGATTGCCCGGACGTCTGATTTTGGCATTCCGCCCAAAGGAAAGCGCAAATAATCGAGCTGTTCATTAGTAGTAGCAAAAAGAAAATAACTCTGGTCGCGAGCTGGATCGAGCGCACGATGCAGCTCGGGCCCGTCGGCTCCTTCGACACGTCGCACATAATGTCCCGTTGCCAGGCAATCCGCCCCCAATTCTTTCGCCAATCGGAAAAGGTCGGTGAACTTCACGCCCATATTGCACCGCACGCACGGAATGGGCGTTCGGCCCCGCAGATATTCATCGGCAAAATGGTCGATCACTGAATCGCGAAACCGGCTTTCGTGATCGAAA
This sequence comes from Sphingorhabdus sp., assembly GCA_036275575.1. Classification (GTDB taxonomy): domain Bacteria; phylum Pseudomonadota; class Alphaproteobacteria; order Sphingomonadales; family Sphingomonadaceae; genus Sphingorhabdus_B. The sequence continues at coordinate 527 of DASUDM010000069.1, forward strand.
ACATAGTGCATGATGCCCAAACGATCGGCGACAGCCCGCGCATCTCGGATATCCTGGCCGGCGCAACAGCTGCCAGCGCGTTTCACAGCGCTGCCATGATCGTAAAGTTGCAAGGTCACACCAATGGTCTCGGCCCCCGATCGTGCAGCCAAAGCAGCGACCACCGACGAATCGACGCCGCCAGACATTGCAACCACGATTCGTTTTCCTGACAAATCAGGTCCGAGCTGGAAATCAGGGCTTAGAAAATTTTCAGTCATCATATTCCATATGGGTTGCCGACCCTGATTTGCGCCAGATCCGGCCAGATTTTCTCGTTTCGGCACAATAATCGGCCGTAAAAGATAACTCCCGTTAACCTCGCCTAATGCCGTGTGAACGGGCCTTTTACCAGACGTTATGCGTCTGTGTGTAAATTCGTCTGCATGGAAATGAGCTTTCCCCCACGCGGACGATTAGACGTCATACCAGAGCGGTCAAAGGATTTTGATCGTTTGGTAGAAGCCGTTCGATCGCAACAAAAAGCGTGGAAGGAAGCTAGCGAATCCAACTCATTATATGTCGGAACATGCATTTCTGGGGACGCGGTAATCGATAGGATTAGCTTTTTCAGTTCGCGGCATCCGACTGGATCTCGCTCTGTGGTCGGTTCGTTTTTACCGCAGGAGTCGATCGTTTCGACGAAAGTTAACAGGATTAAAGCGGATGTTTACCTTGCCGCTTTAACCAATAGCAAATCCACGGACCTAAGTCTGGGTTCGCCGGAACAACCGGTGGCTTTGCGGGGCATGGAAAATTGAGGATAGAATGATTGAAAACCAGAAAATCCGACCTGCTCAGGTAATCGGTCCGCTTGGCGAACCGCTGACAATAGATAGTCTGCCTCCTCCGGAGACTACCCGTTGGGTGGTTCGCCGCAAGGCGGAAGTGGTCGCTGCGGTTAATGGCGGGCTGCTTTCGGTCAGCGAAGTTTGCGAACGCTACGGCCTTACGCTGGAAGAATTCGCTTCCTGGCAGCGCGCAATCGATCGTTCGGGAATGCCCGGGCTGCGTGTTACGCGCATTCAACACTACCGCGATCTTTACGAGCGCCAGCAAAAATACTGATCAGTATGAAAAAGCTGCAAGAAAGCCCGGCTTGTCCGGGCTTTTTTGTTGCATGCTGTAAACTGTATTAGCCGGGTAAATCAGTAATTGCGTTCCAGCTTCAAACTATTATGCTGCCGTAAGGGCATATCGATATGCCTGATGTTGCAGGAGGAGGATCTATGGGTTGGATTATCGCAATCATAGTCGGCGGGATCGCGGGCTGGCTTGCCAGCAAAGTGATGAACCGCGACGCATCCATGGGAATATTCTGGAATGTTGTTGCAGGCTGTGTCGGCTCGGTAGTCGGTAACTGGATCGCCAACCGTTTTGGCATTGTCGGAAGTGTGCAAGAGTTTTCAATTACCGGACTAATCGTTGCATTTGTCGGCGCAAGCATCGTCCTGGGTATTTTGAACCTGGTACAACGCGGCAAAGTTCGCTGATTTAATTCACTGTAAAATTGTTCAAGGCCGAGGCCGCAAGGCTTCGGCCTTGTTTTGTTTATAAAAACCACGTCGACGTTGTTTGTCGAAAATCGTCGCAGAGTTGCAATTTTGGCTGTTTTCTTCGCGTGATGGCCGTAAATGTCGTCCGGCACAGCCTTAATCCCGGCTTGCACGTGGTGATATATTGCAATAATACACCGCCAATCGATAAAGTCTCGTTCTCCCCCCGGGGTGACCCGAATGGAAAAAGTCATGAATTTTGAAAGTAGTATTGCCAGCGACAGCGATTTGCTTGATCCGAACGGCACAGATATCCGGCGCCGCAACAGAAACCGCGTAATCGTTGCGGTTGTGGTCGTGATTGCGGCTTTGGCTGCTGCTTACTTTTTCTTTTCCGGGTCAAGTGCTGAAAATGGCGCCGCCGCTGGTGCCGACAAGCAAAGCCAGGCGCAAACCGTGACTGTCATTACACCGGGACGGGATACGATTGCCCGGTCAATAAGCGCGACCGGTACGCTTGCGGCTCGCAGGGAAATTCCGGTCGGAGTGGTCGGCGAAGGCGGCCAGGTTTCCCAAGTCTATGTCGATGCTGGTGATTGGGTGCAGCAGGGCCAGGTATTGGCAAGCATTGAACGCTCGGTCCAAACGCAGCAGATTATCGGGCAGGAAGCGCAAATAAATGCCGCTCGCGCCGATCTTCAACTCGCCCAGAATGAACTCGATCGCGCGATGCAGTTGGTAAGCCGCGGTTTCATTTCGAAAGCTGATGTCGACCGCAAAACGGCGACGCGAGACAGCGCCCGCGCACGGGTAGGTATTGCCGAAGCGCAGCTGCGGGAATTGCGCGCTCGCACCGCGCGGCTGGACATACGTGCGCCTGTTGGTGGTTATGTTCTGGAACGCAATGTCGAACCAGGGCAAACTGTTACACAAGGCAGCGGCGTGCTTTTCCGCATGGCAAAGGGCGGCGAACTTGAACTGCAAGCCCAGCTCGGCGAAGCAGAACTTGCCGCATTGTCGGTTGGCGTGCCTGCAACGGTTACTCCGGTAGGAACAGACCAGCAGTTTACAGGAACGATCTGGCAAATTTCGCCGACGATTAATGCTCAGTCGCGGCAGGGTATCGCGCGCATCGCACTTCCCTTCAGCAAGGAATTGAAACCGGGTGGTTTTGCTTCGGTGGACATCAAGGCAGGTGCGGTGACGGCGGCAATTTTGCCTGAATCCGCGATTCAAAACGATAGAGATGGCAGCTTTGTCTATGTCGTTGATAAATCGAACAAGGTTAAGCGTCGCAACGTAAAGACTGGCATCGTCACCCAACAGGGGATTGCCATCACCGAAGGTCTCGATGGAAGCGAACGTGTCGTTCTATATGCTGGTGGTTTCCTCAACCCCGATGAAACCGTTACACCCAAGCTTGCGAAACAAGCCTCGACGGAGGCCGCACGATGAATTTCCGGAACATATCGGCATGGTCGATACGTAATCCGGTCGTACCGATCGTACTCTTCGTCGCACTCACGCTTGCGGGCATCATGTCGTTCGCACGCATGGATGTGCAGAACGACCCCGACATCGAATTCCCGGTCGTTGTTGTCGCTATCTCCCAACCGGGTGCTTCGCCGACCGAAATCACCACGCAGATCACCCAGAAGGTCGAATCTGCAGTTCGAAGTGTCCAAGGCGTTCGAAATATCGACTCTTCAGCTTCCGAGGGGAACACATCGGTAAGCGCAGAATTCGAAATCGGGGATGACATTAACGCGGCGGTAAGCGAGGTAAAAAACGCCGTTGACCAGATCCGCGGCGACCTGCCCGACGGCATTTTGGAGCCTCAAGTATTCAAGGTCGCAACTTCAAGCGATCCGATTGCTTATTTCGCCGTCGAAGCCTCGGATATGACGCTCGAACAACTGAGCTGGTTCGTTGACGATACCGTTTCGCGCAGATTGCTCTCGGTCGAAGGCATGGCTTCGGTCAGCCGCAACGGAGGCGTTAACCGCGAAATTCGTGTAATCCTCGATCCTGCGAAGATGCAGTCGCTTGGCGTTACCGCAAGCCAGATCAACGCCGTGTTGCGTCAGCAAAACCTGAACGCAGCGGGCGGGCAATCGGAAATTGCCGGTTCCCGACAATCGGTTCGAATCCTCGGCAATGCTGCAAATGCGTATGAGCTCGGCCAACGGCAGGTCAGTCTCGGCGGTGGACGATCGATTAAATTGTCGGATGTGGCCGAAGTTACAGACGGCTATAGCGAACAGCGATCGATGGCATTTGAAGGTGGCCGTCAGGTGGTTACCTTCGGCATGTCACGCGCGAAGGGCGCATCTGACGTGACGGTATTCGACAATGCCATGATCCAGATGAAGCAGATCGAAAAGGAAAATCCGGGCATCAAGTTCACCACGCTTTTCAACAGCGTGGACTATACCAAGGCGCAGTATAAAAGTTCGATGGCCGCGATGATCGAGGGTGCATTGCTTGCCATCGTTGTCGTTTTCCTGTTCCTTCGCGACTGGCGCGCCACCATCATTTCGGCGATTGCCATTCCGCTGAGTGCTATTCCCACCTTCTGGTTCCTCGACCTGATGGGCTTCACCCTGAACACGATGTCGCTTCTGGCATTGGGTTTGGTGGCGGGCGTACTTGTCGACGACGCGATTGTTGAAATCGAAAATATCGTCAGGCACATGCGGATGGGCAAATCTGCCTATCAGGCCTCGATTGATGCTGCCGATGAAATCGGGCTCGCGGTGGTTGCCACCACTTTCTCCATCGTCGCAGTCTTCCTGCCCGTCGGCTTGATGCCTGGTGTTGCCGGGCAGTTCTTCAAGAATTTCGGCCTGACAGTTGTTGCATCCGTCCTGATGAGCCTTGCTGTTGCCCGCATGATTACGCCAATGATTGCCGCCTATTTCCTGAAATCGGGTGGTATCGCTGAACATGGCGAAGGCCCGTTGATGGATCGATACATGAAGATCCTACGCTGGTCGCTCGGTCATCGACGGTGGATGATGGGGATCGGCGTGTTGGCCCTGGCGTTGACCGTTCTTTTGATGATTGTGGTGCCGAAGCAATTCTTCCCTGACGGCAACCAGGATTTCAGCCGGATCCGGATTGAGATGGTGCCCGGAACGACGCTCGACCAAACCCGAGCTGTTACCGACGAAGTTGCTGCAATCATCAATAAGCAGCCCGAAGTACGCACGGCGTTGCAGAGTGTGCGCGAAGGCAACGCAAACATATTCATCACGCTTCATGAAGATCGTGAACGCACAAGCCAGGAATTCGAAGAAGACCTGACGCCAGTGCTCTCAAAGATCGCTGACGCACGTGTCACTTTCCAGGCAAATGGCCCCGGTGGTGGCGGATCGGGTCGCGACGTTTCAGTCATGCTTTCCGGGTCGGACCCAAGGTTGCTCGACCAGACGGCCCAGCGCCTTGTTGAAGAAATGAAAACGCTGAAGGAAATCCGTGCGCCGCGCATAGCCGCGGATCTGCAGCGCCCTGAATTGATTATTACTCCGCGTCTTGATCTGGCTTCCCAACTGGGCGTGACAACCGCTGCTCTCAGCCAGGCAATCCGTATCGCCACCTTGGGGGACATTGACCAGAATAGTGCGAAATTCTCTCTATCGGATCGGCAAATTCCTATTCGTGTGATGCTGGCGAAAGAATCACGGCAGAACATCGCAAATATAAGGAATCTGCCGGTACCGACCGCCAATGGCGGCTCCGTACCTCTCGAACGCGTGGCTGAAATCAGTTTTGGTGCGGGCCCAACCACAATCCAGCGTCGGAACCAGAATTTCCGCATATTCGTTGGTGCAGATTTTGCACCGGGCGTTGTGTCGTCTGACGCGGATGCAAAGATCAACAATCTTCCGGTGATGAAAAACCTGCCTACCGGTGTTTCACGCGCACCGTTCGGCAGCCAGGAATGGGAACAGGAAATGCAGCGCGATTTCGGTATCGCGCTTGTTTCGGGCACATTGCTGGTCTTTGCCGTACTGGTTCTTTTGTATCGCCGCTTCATGTCACCCTTGGTCAATATGGGATCGCTTCTTCTGGCTCCGCTCGGAGGCATCGCGGCATTGGCTTTGGTCGGTCAGCCGATTTCGATGCCGGTCTTCATCGGCGTATTGATGCTATTTGGTATCGTTGCCAAAAACTCGATCCTGCTGATCGATTTCGCAATCGAGGAAATGGAACGCGGCGTGCCAAAATTCCAAGCCATCATGGAGGCAGGGCACAAGCGCGCGCAACCTATCGTCATGACCACTGTTGCGATGACTGCGGGCATGATTCCGACAGCGCTTGCACTTTCCGGTGATGGACAATGGCGGCAGCCCATGGGCACGGTTGTGATCGGTGGCTTGATCGTATCGACATTGTTGACACTGCTGATCGTCCCAGCCGGATTCAGTTTGGCTGACGGTCTTGAAAAACGGATGGGCCCGTGGCTGCGCGATCGTTTGTTGACATTCAAGCCCGGCGACGATGCAGACGATCCGGAAAGCAAGACCAAATCTGGTGGTTCTTCGACAGGTTTGGCGCCGGGATTGCAACCTGCGGAGTGACTTGGCAGTCAACGCACGCTAAGTCTCTAGCCAGATGGTAAAATCGGCCAGCCAACTTAACCAGGCGGAACGCGAACGTTACGACTGGCGCGATGCGGAGCTCAAGAAGATGCGCCGCATCGCGACAGCATTGCTCGCCTTGATGGCGGTGCTGTTTGTTATCGGCCTCCATCTGGAACGGAATGTCGATCCGCATTGGGGCTTCCTAACTGCGTTTGCCGAAGCCGGGATGGTTGGCGGGCTGGCAGACTGGTTTGCAGTTACTGCGCTTTTTCGTCATCCGCTGGGTATTCCAATCCCGCATACGGCGATCATTCCAAACAACAAGGAACGCATCGGGCGGACGCTTGCCGCCTTCCTGCGTTCCAATTTCCTGACGACCAAGATCGTCGCGCGTCGCATCCGCAATATGGATGTCGCGGGCGCGATGGGCCGGTTCCTCAACACGCCGGGCTCTGGCGAAGGCCGGATGCGGATGGGCGCATCCCGGCTGATTGGCGATATTGTGGAATCGCTCGACGATGAACGGCTGGGGGGAATCGCAAAAGGCGCTGTCCGCACACAACTCGAAAAACTCGATATTGCCCCGCTGCTTGGACAGTTGCTGGCCGCGATGATCAAGGAACGACGGCACCTGCCGGTTCTTGATGGCATCATTGCCTGGGCTGCAAAGACGCTTGAAGCGAACGAGCACATCATTCGCGCGATGGTTGAGGAGCGAGCAGGCACGATCATGCGCTGGACGGGCCTTGATGACCGTTTGGCCAATGCTATCGTTTCCGGCCTCGAAAAGCTTCTGAGTGATATGGCAGAAGATCCGGATCATCCATTGCGCGCCAAGGGTGAGGAGGGTCTCGAAAAGCTTGCCTATAATTTGCGCCACGACAAAGAATTGCAGGCCAAGGTCAACCACTGGAAGCAAGAACTGCTCAAAAACCCCGCTTTCGCGAAATGGATTGATGGTTTGTGGGGCCAGGGGCGCGATGCCCTTTTGAAAGCTGCACGAAATCCTGATGCCGCGTTGGCTGGAAGTTTCGGCGATGCCCTTACGAAATTGGGTTCGACTTTGCAGGATGACGTCCGGTTGAAGCGGCAGATTAACCGATTTGCCCGTCGGGCGATTGTCGGAACGGTTGAGAATTACGGCGATCAGATTGTTTCACTCGTATCCGACACAATTGGCGGGTGGAACAGCGCCACCATAACCGACCGGGTCGAAAATGCGGTGGGCAGCGACCTGCAATTCATCCGGATCAACGGAACTTTGGTCGGCGGGCTCGCCGGTCTCGTTATCCACGCGATCGCATTGACGATTTAGTTCGCAGCGCGGATCATATCCTCGATACGAACGAATTTCTCGCGCGGTGCACCCTCGCGTGCCCGGGCGATTTCGGCTTCCTCGATCTTTTTCCAGTCGCTGAACTTCACAATCTGGACGCCGCGTTTGTCGAGCAGGGCATCCAAGGCGGGTCTGCCTTCTTTCCCCGCACCTTGGCCAATATCCTCGGCAACCGCCTCTATGATCATATAGCCATCTGGCCGATTGGTACCAATGGTGCCCGATGGCCCGCGCCGCGCCCATCCGACACAGTACAGACCCGGTAAGATGCGGCCGTCGACATTGGCGAACCGACCGCGGCCATGTTCGTAAGGGACTCCGTCAATCGAGGGCGTTTGATAGCCGATGCAAGCTACCACCATCGAACAATCGATCGAATAAGTCTCCCCTGTACCGCGACTACGCAATTCGCTGTCCAGTTCCGTGCGTTCGACGATGATCCGTTCCACTTTGCCATCGCCCTCTATGGCGACGGGGGCAGCGTAAAAATCAAACTCGATCGATATCGGCTTGGTTGCGCGATAACTTTCCGGGATGGCAGCAAATTCGCGCAGGCAAGTTACCGATTTGCGCATGCCCGGCTCCAGCAACATATCTTCACCTTCATCCGGCAGGTCTGCGCGGTCAACATAGGGGCACGCACGTTCAAGATGGCCTAACTCACCCAATTCCTTAGGGGTCATCGCAATCTGGTGCGGACCACGCCTGCCCAATATGGTGATTTCTTCGGTGCTGGCGGTTTCAAGCATATCGAGCGCGTGGCTGACGATATCAGAACCACCCAATTCTGCTCGCGTTTTTGATAATATGCGGGCGACATCGAGCGCGACATTGCCATTTCCGACAACAGCTACGTGCTTTCCATCCAAAGGTGGTTCCAAATCCGCAAAGTCGGGATGGCCATTATACCATCCGACAAATTCGGCGCTGCCGAACACACCAGGCAAGTCGGCACCCGGAATGCCAAGTTCCCTGTCATTTGGCGCGCCGGTCGCAAGGATAACAGCATCATAGATTTCAAGCAGTTCGTCGATGGAGATATCTTTCCCCACCATGACATTCCCGACGAAGCGCACATTCTCCGATAGCGCAACGCCTTCATACCGTCTCGAAACCGCTTTGATGGATTGATGATCGGGCGCTACGCCAAATCGTATAAGTCCATATGGAACCGGCAAGCGATCGATGACATCTACCCGAACATCCTCGCCAAATTGCTTTTGCGCTGCTTCGGCAGTGTAATACCCTGCCGGGCCAGACCCGATAATCGCAATATGCCGCAAGCGCACCCTCCTCCACTTGCAAGCCGACCCGCGGTCGGACTCTCTCCGGAGTCGGAGCATAAGCAGCAGGAATGTAAAAGCAATCGGGCGAATGCAGCGGAAACCGCTTTTCCCCTACTTCTTTCGCGCCTAATGATGGAGCAATGATTACAAGGCTTCTGATGATCATGGCTGCGCTGCTTTCGCTGATGGCAATGGCTGGTTGCAAACAGGTCGAACAGCCTGAAGACCGCCCGGAAAGCTCTAGGGAGTTTCCACGCGCAGATCGGGCTGTATCCCAGACTGGCGACACTGAATTTTCAACCGAAGCAGCGCGTGATGAAGCAGGTGAAGCTGCCAAGTTGATGGAATGGGCAGATATCCGGCCTGGAATGACGGTCGCGGATATCGGCGCCGGTGAGGGATATTACACCGTCCGCCTGGCCGAGCGTGTTGGCAGCAAGGGACGAGTACTGGCGCAGGATATCAATCGGGGCGCATTGGACCGACTGGGCGAGCGTATTGCCCGCGAAAGTTTGGATAATGTCGCAATCAAGGAAGGTGGCATCGACGATCCTCGCCTGCCCCCCAACAGTTTTGACCGCATCTTCATGGTGCACATGTACCATGAAGTTACCGAGCCTTATGCCTTTATCTGGCGGCTACGCAGCGCCTTGAAAGCAGGTGGCCAAGTGATCGTAGTTGACCGCGATCGGGCTACCAAGCGCCATGGTATTCCGCCAAAGCTGCTTTTTTGCGAATTCGATGCCGTCGGCTATCGCTTGGTCGAATTTGCCGAGCGCCCGGAAGTCGGGGCCTATTTCGCGCGCTTTGAACGCAAGGGCAAAGCCCCTGCCCCGGCAGAAATCAAAACCTGCAAGGAAACCGCAAAGCGCGTTTAAGCCGCTTTCCTGCCACTGGCTTTCGGACGATCGAGGAATTCCCGGATTGCGGAAATGCTCTCCTCGACATGGCTGAGCATGAACAGATGCCCACCATCATCGATAATGAACAATTCGCTGTTCGGAATAAGCATTTTCAGGAAATGGCCATTTGCGACCGGCACAATCTGGTCATCGCCGCCCATCATGATCAAGGTGTCATGCTTCATGAAGGGCAGGAAGGGCGCGCTCGTCCAGCCGAGCATTGCCAGCAATTGATAGAAATAACCGGTCTTTGATGGTGGCTTGATCCGGCCGATATGGCCTTCGGAACCGTCGTCGGTACCACCATAGAGCGTATTGAAATGCTTCCGCATGAAATCGGGGTCGATGTAACGGCGCGGATCGGCCATTTTTGCGAGCGCCTTGGGATTACCGGGGACCATCAGCATTCCGGCCGTCGTTGCAGCGAGGATCAGGCGATTGACGCGCGGGCCATTCTGCAGCGTGAATTGCTGCGCCATCGCACCGCCCCAGCTAACACCCATCACATCCACCTGGTTCATGTCATAGCGGTCGAGTAGTTGCTCTGAAATCCGGCCCATCATCCATGCATTATAGGGAATCATCGGTTCAGGCGAACCGCCTACACCGGGCATGTCAAAGGTAAGGAAATCACGGTCAGGCAACATTTCGGCTAATGGAGCCATTGCCTCGATGTTGGCTCCGATACCGTTGAAAAACAGCAAAGGCAGCTTGCTCGTTTTCTCTGTCGACTTCCAATGGGCGACCCGAAGGTTGCGCCCATCGACTTGTTCCATGCTGAAACGCGGTTCGCGTTTGGTGGTCATATACTATTCCTTGCCCGCCCGAACTCTCAAAGGTTCGGTTCAATGTTGCAGCGCAGCATAGACTGCGCTGCACTTTACGCAAGCGTCAATCGAGGACGTACAATCCCGGGGCATTTTCCATCGGCGGGTGCTTCTTGCTGCCACAAGCCGCTGGCGCTGTCACCTTCTTGCCCGAACGCTCCGCCAGCCATTCGGTCCAGAACGGCCACCAGCTGCCGGCATTTTCCTCTGCCCCCTTCATCCATTGTTTGACGTCTGCAGGAGGATTGCCCTTGGTATTCCGCCAGTACTTCGCCTTTGGATTGCCCGGCGGATTGAGGATTGCCTGCATATGTCCGGCCTGGCTCAGGACAAATTCGACATTCTTCGATCCAAACAGTTGCGTTGAGCGATAACAGGCCTGCCACGGCGTAATATGGTCGGTAGTGCCGCCGAGGATGAACATGTCGCCCTTCACCTTGGTGAGGTCAAGCGTATGGCCTGCAATGTCGAACGTTCCGGGCTGCGCATAGGCATTTGCCTCAAACAGTTCGAGGAAATCACCCAACAGGCTTGCCGAAAGGTTAGTCGCATCGGCGTTCCAGAAAAGGATATCGAACGCTGGCGGGTCTTCACCCAGCAGATAGTTGTTGATCACATAGTTCCAGATCAGGTCGTTCGGCCGCAACCAGGCGAAGCCTCGTGCCAGGCTGCTGCCTTCGATCACGCCCTTTTTGGCGGCACGCTGTTTCGCGAGCGTGATACCGTTGTGCGAAACGAGCGAGCTGGCCTCGGTATCGCCGGGCTTGGGCTCCAACACGCAAACCATCATGGTGATGGCATTGATGCGATCATCTCCGTCTGCAGCCATGCGCGAGCAAAGGACGGACATCGTCTGGCCGCCTGAGCAGCCACCCGAGACATTGACCTTGTCGCTGCCGGTAATCTCGCAGACGACATCTACGGCCTTGCGGCATGCCTCGATATAATCACCCATTCCCCAGACGCCTTGATCATGTGTGGGATTGCGCCAGCTGATCACGAAAGTCTGGAAACCATGCGAGACCTGCCATTTGATGATGCTCTTTTCGGGCGACAGATCGTTGATGTACATCTTGTTGATCTGCGGCGGGATAGTGAGCTGCGGGATGGCGTAGACTTCCTCGGTCGCCGGCGCATATTGGATCAATTCGAACATCTCATCGCGGTAAACGACCTTGCCCGGCGTGGTGGCGATATTCTCGCCTAACTTGAATGGCTTCTTGTTCACTTGGCTCACCATGCCATCATTGTGAACCAGATCGTTATAAGCGTTCTGCAATCCCTTGATGAGGCTAAGCCCACCGGAGTCAACTAAGCGCTTTTGCGCTGTAGGATTGCCGATCAGCGTGTTGGTTGGCGCAAGCGCATCAATGACCATCTGGCTGACGAAATTGGCGCGATCACGCTCGAGAGCGTCCAGTTCGAGATCCTCAATCCAGCCTTTGATGCCCTTTTGCACGGCAAGATAATATTGCGCACCCGCTTTGAAGAATGGGTTGAAATTCCATGCAGGGTCCATGAAGCGTTTATCTTTGGGATCAGGTGCCAGATCAGACTTTCCGGTCATGATCTTCACAGCATCTTCGGTGAAGCCCGATACTGCTTTGAATGCACTGTTCGGATTGGCAGCTGTCTGCCGCAGCATCACGCCGATTGCGCCAGCGAAATCCTCTCGCGCCAAACCGGCCAATGGGCCCAGCGCCATGGTGGCATCATTGGCAGCATCGAAAGCGGTTTCCGGAATGGAACCCAGCCCCTTTTTCTTGCCGCCACCAGCTTTTGCTTTTGCTTTCTTTTCAGCCATCTGAGCTACCTCTCCTCTTCCTCATGCACAGAAATTGCACTTAGCGAGGGCAAGGTCAATCGGCGAAAATTACCGGTGTTTCATCTGGACGATCAGTCCAGCTCTCGATATGCGCAATTGGGGATGAGAGGGGTTTAGCAAATGGGCGAATTTTCATGGGTTGCAGACCCCGCTTCTGGCATTCGCCAGCGTTTTGTAGAGGCAAATGGCCTTAAGTTCGAGTTGGCAGAGGCCGGCGACGCAAAGGCGAATAAGTTTGCCATTCTCTTGCATGGCTTTCCTGAGCTGAATTTTTCATGGCGGCACCAGATGCCCGAATTGGCGGCGCATGGCTGGCGGGTTTGGGCCCCCAATCTTAGGGGCTATGGTGCAACTTCTCGACCTGAAGGCGTGCCCGCCTATCGGATGGATAAGCTGATGGCAGACGTCGCCGCGCTGATTGACCTGGCCAAGGCCGAGGCTCCGATCGACGAAATCATGCTCGTCGCCCATGATTGGGGCGCGGTTATTGCATGGAACTTTGCCATCCAGAAAGTTCGTCCGCTCGACCGGCTGGTCATTATGAATGTTCCGCATCCAAAATGTGCCGAGCGCGAATTGAAGCATTGGCGGCAACGGAAGAAAAGCTGGTACATCTTCTTCTTCCAGCTCCCCTGGCTCCCTGAAAAGATGATGCTGGCAAATGATGCCAAGGCGGTTCGCCAAGCATTTTTCAATACAGCAGCCAACAAGGATCGTTTCCCCGAAGCAGATCTGGACATTTATGGCGCCGCCGCCCAGCGGCCGGGCGCTATGCATGCCATGGTCAATTATTATCGGGCGCTGGTGCGATATCCAGAAGCGCGCGAGGTGGGCGACGCGATGGTCGACACGCCGACATTGGTGATTTGGGGCGAGAATGATCTCGCGCTCGATATCCACCTGCTGGACGGGATGGAGCAATGGGTTCCCAACCTCACCGTGCACCGATTGCCCGGCATCTCACACTGGGTGCAGCAGGATGCGCCAGAAGAGGTCAACCGCTTGCTGGGTGACTGGTTAAAAGGATGAGCGCTATTGAGATTGCTGCGGTCCTGCTCGGGATCGCCAACATCATCCTGATCATCCGCCGCTCGGTTTGGAACTATCCGTTCGCGATCGCGATGGTGTCCCTCTACTTCATCATTTTCCGCGATGCGAAACTGTATAGCGATGCAGGACTGCAGATCTTCTTCCTCGCAGTGAATTCTTATGGCTGGTGGAGTTGGCACCGCAATCGCGCAGATGCCGGGGAAATCATAGTCGAGGAACTCAGCTCAAACGGGTTTGGTGCCTGGATTGCCGGATCGATCCTGGCGACACTCGCATGGGGCCTGATCATGACCAATCATACCGATGCCAGCTATCCATTCTGGGATGCGGGCGTCGCGATGCTCTCGGTCGTTGGGCAGATATTGATGACGCGGCGCCTGATTGAAAACTGGTATTGGTGGATAGCGGTCAACATCATCTCGATCCCGCTCTATCTCCTCAAAGAGCTTTACCTGACTGCCGGACTTTATGCACTATTCCTGGTGCTCGCGATTGCGGGGTTGGTCGAATGGCGCAAGGTGCAGGCGCGGCAGGAATGAAGCGCGTCTGCCTCCATGGGCCCGAGAGCACGGGCAAATCGACGCTGGCGACACGGCTTGCGGCACATTTCGGCTGCGAAGTCGTCCCCGAATATGGCCGTGCGTATTGCGAGGCGCATGGCACCGATATCGGCATGGCGGAACTGGTGCATATTGCCGAAGCGCAAGACGCGATGAACAACGCAGCGGCAGTCCGAGCGGCGGAATTGCACGCGCCAGTGGTGTTGTTCGATACCGACCCGCTGATCACCGAGGTTTGGGCCCAGATGATGTTTGGGCAAAGCGATCCTTGGTTCGAACGCTTTGCCGGATA
>DASUDM010000070.1:0-5631 GCA_036275575.1 Sphingorhabdus sp.
CGCCGAAAAGCAGCCATGCGCGGCGTTATGGGCATGAATATAGGCAATGCCCTCATCTGCAAAAAGTTCACGGATGCGCGGGTCGGCCTGCCCGGGCAAGGCGATCGCCGCATTGCGAAGGTTTCCCTCCGCATCAAAGGCGCGCAGCGAAATCGGGCGGCCGTCAAAGACTGGCGGCGTCTGGTCGATAAACTCTGCAGCTACACGGGCCTTTTCGCGAACGTAAATCGCATAAGCAGATCGATACGGCGTTGCGACATCATGGCTAACATGATGAAAAAGTATCAGGCTTTCACCTTCGGGCGCATCTTCCAGCGACACGCGGCAAGGAAATCCCCGGTTTGCTGTGGCCGTAACACGGCGGGCGTTTATGTCGGCCAGTTCTGCGTCGCTCATTGCGAATAAATGGGCATGGGCTTCGGGGGCCAGTCCGCGGATCTTGTATGTCATGGCTTCATCCTCATCGTTGATGTGGATTTCGCATCTAGCCGGCCACGAAACCTGCTGCGTCCCGATTCTTGCTTTCAAAAATTCAACCGCCGCACGCCTTGAAAAGGGCGAGTGTCCGCTCCCGGGCCAGTTCCGAACTGGGCTCGTGATAATCCTTGCGGCGGTCGCTGTTGAAACCATGATTGGCATCGTAAACGAAAATCTGCGCGGTCGGATGCGCCTTTTCGATTAACGCCTCGACGCCCTCCATCGGGATGCCTTGGTCGAAACGGCCGAAATGCGCGATGGTCGCACAACGCGGGGCTTCGTTTGCAAAGATGGTCGGAACCATGCTGCCATAATAAGAGGAGGCTGCGGCCAGATCAGGGCTGATTTGCGCCATCCGCCACGCGACCGAGCCGCCATAGCAATAACCGGTGATGAAGACCGGACCTTTGTCTTTCAGCGCATCGATGCAGGTTTGCGCATCGGCAAGCGACTGGTCGAACGGGTGCAGTTTGCGCGCTAGTTCCACCGCTCTCTCGAATTCGGGGCCAGTATAATCGCATTCAAAGCCGGGATGCTCTCTATCGAACAGGGCTGGCGAAAGCACCTCATAGCCGTCTGCCGCATATTCATCGCAAAGATCGCGAATATGATCGGTGACACCGAAGATTTCCTGAATCAGGACGAGACCGCCGCGCCGTTCGCCTTCAGCCTCGGCATGATATACCGCGATATCTGCGCCATCGGACATTTTCATCCGGATCATCTGCCCCATATTTCGACAAGCTCCCTATACATAAGCGGATATGCGCTAAGGATTATGGAGGTCTGTTGGTCGATTGGCTACAGTAGAGTGAAGAGGAGTGCCTTTCGAAAGAACTGGAGAGGACGCATGACTTATCAAGGCGAATGTTTTTGCGGTTCGGTAAAGATCGAAGTGAACGGTGAACCTGAAGGCATGGGTTATTGCCATTGCCGATCATGCCGATCCTGGTCAGGCGGTCCAGTGAATGGCTTCACGCTTTGGAAGCCGGAAAATGTCCGCATTATTGAAGGTGAAGCCGACGTTGCCACTTTTGCAAAGACCGAGATAAGCGAACGCAAATATTGCACCCGTTGCGGCGGCCATTTGATGACCAAACATCCCGGGCTTGGCGTGGTCGATGTTTTTTCCGCGACCTTGCCCTCGCTGAACTTCCAGCCGGGGCTGCATATCAACTATCAGGAAACGGTTTTGCCGATTAAGGATGGACTGCCAAAGTTTCGGGATTTCCCCGGCGCTTTTGGTGGATCGGACGAGCAGATTCCCGAATAGCGCCAGCCACCTTCCATCATCGCCGGACTTGGCCGCAATTTGACGGCTTTTGATGTCTTGCGTCGCAGCAAATCCCCTGCTACCGGCCCCTCGACTTGCAAGGGGAACGATTCCCTTGCGCTTCAGTCGCGACATTTAATCCAGTCTGTACAGGGACACTAAAACGCGTGGATAACTCCGGCGGCAATCAGGCTAATGTGCAAGCCAGCCTTGCAGGGCGGTATGCTACCGCTTTGTTCGATCTGGCGCGTGAGGCAAAGGCAATCGACGCAGTCGAAGCCAGCCTTGCAAAGGTGCAGAAAGCGCTGAGCGAATCGAGCGAATTTGCCTCGCTCACGACCAATGCCTCAATCTCGCGCGATGCAGCCAAAAAGGCTGTTGCCGCGATTGCCAAGACGCTGAAGCTCGATGCGCTGACCGCAAAGACGCTCGGCGTGCTTGCTGACAATCGTCGTCTGGCAGAAACCGCCAGCGTAGCCCGCGCCTTTGCGTCGCTCGCATCGGCGCATCGCGGCGAAATCACCGCAGAGGTTACCAGCGCGCACGCCCTGTCGGCTGCGCAGATGAAGGCCCTGTCGGCTAAGCTTAAAGAGCGTGTCGGTCGCGATGTCGCGATCAGCGCCAAAATCGATCCTGCGATCCTCGGCGGCCTGACCGTCAAGATCGGCAGCACCCTGATCGACAATTCGATCAAGACCCGTTTGAACACTCTCGCGAATGCGATGAAAGGCTAAATGATGGATATCCGCGCCGCAGAAATCTCAAAGGTCATCAAGGACCAGATCGCCAATTTCGGCAACGAAGCGCAGGTGAGCGAAGTTGGCTCCGTGCTTTCGGTGGGTGACGGTATTGCCCGTATCCACGGCCTCGACAACGTCCAGGCGGGCGAAATGGTCGAATTCGCCAACGGCATCAAGGGCATGGCGCTCAACCTCGAAGCGGACAATGTCGGCGTCGTGATTTTCGGTTCGGACGCGGAAATCCGCGAAGGCGACACCGTGAAGCGCACCGGCACCATCGTGGACGTTCCGGTCGGCAAGGAACTGCTCGGCCGCGTTGTCGACGGCCTCGGCAACCCGATCGACGGCAAGGGTCCGCTCAAGACCACCAAGCGCGCTCGAGTCGAAGTCAAGGCGCCCGGCATCATCCCGCGCCAGTCGGTGAACGAGCCCGTTCAGACCGGCCTCAAGGCGCTCGACGCGCTCGTCCCTGTCGGTCGCGGCCAGCGCGAGCTGATCATCGGTGACCGTCAGACCGGCAAGACCGCCGTCGCCATCGACACCTTCATCAACCAGAAGGAAGTCAACAAGGGCAACGACGAGTCGAAGAAGCTGTATTGCATCTACGTCGCCGTCGGCCAGAAGCGCTCGACCGTCGCGCAGATCGTACGCGCGCTCGAAGAAAATGGCGCGATGGAATATTCGATCGTTGTCGCCGCAACCGCTTCGGAGCCCGCTCCGCTGCAGTATCTCGCGCCCTACACCGGCGTGACCATGGGTGAGTATTTCCGCGACAACGGCATGCACGCCGTTATCGTGTATGACGACCTTTCGAAGCAGGCCGTTGCTTACCGCCAGATGTCGCTCCTCCTCCGCCGTCCGCCGGGCCGCGAAGCTTATCCCGGCGACGTTTTCTATCTCCACAGCCGTCTTCTCGAGCGTGCTGCAAAAATGTCGGACGCCAATGGCGGAGGTTCGCTGACCGCACTTCCGGTTATCGAAACCCAGGCTGGCGACGTTTCGGCTTACATTCCGACCAACGTGATTTCGATCACCGACGGCCAGATCTTCCTTGAAACCGACCTTTTCTACCAGGGTATCCGCCCGGCTATTAACGTCGGTCTCTCGGTCAGCCGCGTGGGTTCGGCCGCGCAGACCAAGGCGATGAAGAAGGTTTCGGGTTCGATCAAGCTGGAGCTTGCCCAGTATCGCGAAATGGCGGCCTTCGCCCAGTTCGGTTCGGACCTCGACGCGTCGACGCAAAAGCTTCTGAACCGTGGTGCGCGCCTCACCGAATTGCTGAAGCAAAAGCAGTTCAGCCCGCTGCCGTTCGAAGAGCAGACCTGCTCGATCTTCGCCGGCACCAACGGCTATCTTGATGGCATCCCGACCAGCGACGTGACCCGCTTCGAAGAAGCGATGCTCGCCGACCTGCGCGCGAACCATGCGGATATCCTGAAGGGCATCCGCGACAGCCGCGATTTCAGCGACGACAGCAAGAAAGCGCTGGTTGCCGCTCTCGACAAATTCGTGAAGACCTTCGCCTGATAGGAAAAGCCCATGGCCAGCCTTAAGGCCCTGAAAATACGGATCAACTCGGTCAAATCGACCCAGAAGATCACCAAGGCGATGAAGATGGTCGCCGCCGCGAAACTGCGCCGTGCGCAGGAAGCGGCGGAAGCATCGCGCCCTTATGCCGAGCGTATCGAAAAGGTCGTCTCGAGCATCGCGTCGAAGGTGACGGTCAGCGACCAGACGCCGAAGCTGCTTGCCGGTACCGGCAAGGATGATGTGCACCTGTTCGTTGTCGCCACCAGCGACAAGGGCCTCGCGGGTGCGTTCAACACCAACATCGTCCGCCTCGCCCGCAAGCGCGCCGAAGAGCTGAAGGGCCAGGGCAAAACCGTCAAATTCTACACCATTGGCAAGAAAGCCAAGGATGGCCTTGCACGCCAGTTCAAGAACGACATCGTCGAAAGCGTTGAACCGGGCGATCTGGGCAAGTTGGGCTTTGAAACCGTCAAGGGTTGGGCAGACGATCTGATTGCACGCTTTGAAGGCGGCGAATTCGATGTCGCGCACCTGTTCTTCAGCAAGTTTGTCAGCGTCCTGACGCAGGAACCGACCGAATTGCAGTTGATGCCGGTTGCACTGTCGAATGACAATGCACCCGCTGGCGTTGGCGCTTCGGTTGAATATGAACCCGATGAGGAAGAAATCCTCGCCGAACTGCTGCCGCGCAACGTTGCCGTGCAGCTGTTGCGCGCCAACCGCGAAAATGCGGCGTCGGAGCAAGGTTCAAAGATGACCGCTATGGACAACGCCACGCGCAACGCTGGCGACATGATCAACAAGCTTACCATCCAGTATAACCGCACCCGCCAGGCTGCGATCACCACCGAACTCGTAGAAATCATTTCGGGCGCCGAAGCGCTCTAAGACATCCGAAAAGGCAAGGAAGACGAACATGGCTACCGCCCCGAAGAAAACCGCTGCAAAGGCCGCCGCTCCCAAGGCTGCTGCCGCCAAGGTTGCCCCGGCAAAGAAGACTCCGGCTAAGGCCGCTGCTGCACCCAAGGCCCCCGCGAAAAAGGCTGCTGCGCCTGCCAAGAAGGTATCGGCTGCTGCAACTGGCCGCGTTTCGCAGGTCATCGGTGCTGTCGTCGACGTTTCGTTCGACGGTGAACTGCCCGCAATCCTCTCGGCACTCGAAACCGATAACAATGGCAACCGCCTCGTCCTCGAAGTGGCGCAGCACCTTGGTGAAAACACCGTGCGCACCATCGCGATGGACTCGACCGACGGTCTGACCCGCGGCCAGCCCGTGACCAACACCGGCGCGCAGATCTCGGTTCCCGTCGGCCCGCGCACCCTCGGCCGCATTCTCAACGTCGTTGGCGAGCCGATCGACGAAATGGGCCCGGTTGATACCGACCTCAAGGCGCCGATCCACGCCGAAGCTCCGCTGTTCGTCGACCAGTCGACCGAAACCGAAATTCTCGTCACCGGCATCAAGGTGATCGACTTGCTCGCGCCTTATGCAAAGGGCGGCAAAATCGGCCTGTTCGGCGGCGCAGGCGTCGGCAAGACCGTTCTTATTCAGGAACTGATCAACAACATCGCGAAGGGCCACGGCGGTACCTCGGTGTTTGCCGGCGTGGG
>DASUDM010000071.1:0-9790 GCA_036275575.1 Sphingorhabdus sp.
TGCGCGAATTCTCGATGCCCGGCCAGAAAGCCGACCTCAACGTCGGTGATGAAGTCGAAGTCTATGTCGACCGCGTCGAAAACATGAACGGCGAAGCCGTGCTGTCGCGCGACCGCGCGCGCCGCGAAGCCGCATGGGACAAGCTGGAAGGCGAATTCGCCGCTGGCAATCGCGTCGAAGGCGTTATCTTTGGCCGCGTCAAGGGTGGCTTCACTGTTGACCTTGGCGGCGCTGTGGCATTCCTTCCCGGTTCGCAAGTCGATGTTCGCCCCGTTCGCGATGTCGGCCCGCTGATGGATATCGCACAGCCGTTCCAGATCCTGAAGATGGACCGTCGCCGCGGCAACATCGTCGTTTCACGCCGTGCGATCCTCGAAGAAACACGCGCTGAACAGCGTTCGGGCCTGATCCAGAACCTGGCTGAAGGCCAGATCATCGAAGGCGTCGTCAAGAACATCACCGATTATGGTGCGTTCGTTGACCTCGGCGGCATCGATGGCCTGCTGCACGTCACCGACATCAGCTACAAGCGCATCAACCACCCGTCGGAAATGATCAACATCGGCGACACCGTGAAGGTGCAGATCGTTCGCATCAACCGCGACACCCAGCGCATCAGCCTTGGCATGAAGCAGCTGGAATCGGATCCGTGGGAAGGCGCAATCGCGAAATATCCGGTTGGCGCACGCCTTTCGGGTGCTGTCACCAACATCACCGAATATGGTGCATTCATCGAACTCGAACCCGGCATCGAAGGCCTGGTCCACGTTTCGGAAATGTCCTGGACCAAGAAGAACGTCCACCCCGGCAAGATCGTTTCGACCAGCCAGGAAGTCGACGTTGTCGTCCTCGACGTCGATATGGACAAGCGCCGCATCAGCCTTGGCCTCAAGCAGGCTCAGGCCAATCCCTGGGAAGCTTTTGCTGAAAAGCACCCGGTTGGTTCGACCGTCGAAGGCGAAGTCAAGAATGCGACCGAATTCGGCCTGTTCATCGGCCTCGATGGCGATGTCGACGGCATGGTCCACATGTCGGATATCGCATGGGGCATTTCGGGCGAAGACGCGCTGCACCTTCATCGCAAGGGTGAAATGGTCAAGGCAATCGTCCTTGACGTTGACCCCGAAAAAGAACGGATCAGCCTTGGCATCAAGCAGCTCGAAAAGGGTGCGCCGACCGCAGGTGGTGCTGTTACCAGCAGCGGCCTGAAGAAGGGTGCAACCGTTACCGTTACTGTCCTCGAAGTCCGCGATGGCGGCCTCGAAGTGCAGGCTGGCGAAGATGGTGCAACCGGCTTCATCAAGCGTGCCGATCTGGGTCGCGATCGCGACGAACAGCGCCCCGACCGCTTCCAGGTTGGCCAGAAGTTCGACGCCATGATCACCGGTTTCGACCGTTCGAAGAAACCGAACTTCTCGATCAAGGCGCTTCAGCTTGCCGAAGAGAAGCAGGCTGTCGAGCAATATGGTTCGTCGGACTCGGGCGCTTCGCTCGGCGACATCCTTGGCGAAGCACTGAAGAGCGCCAAGAAGTAAGTCTGTTCAAAGGATCAAAAGGGGGGCTGTTCCGATTTGGAACGGCCCCTTTTTTATTGCCCGACTGATTTTACAAATTGTCACAAGACCATTGTATCCGTGGTACTTTTCTGCCACCATTCACAATGTTGAGGGGCAGGAAACCGAGTCTTGTGACCGGTTTGTTTGGGAGCATGAGACATGATCCGATCTGAACTGGTCAAAAAGCTGGAAGCAGAAAATCCTGGAATGACCGGTGAGGAGGTCGAACGTATTGTCGATCTTTTCTTCAATCAGATCATTCAACGGCTAGCGGAAGGTGGCCGCGTTGAAATTCGCGGCTTTGGAGCCTTCTCGACAAGATCGCGTAATCCCCGCAAGGGACGCAATCCACGTACCGGCGATGCCGTCGACGTTCCGGCAAAGCGGGTGCCTTATTTCAAGCCCGGCAAGGAAATCCGTGAGCGCCTGAACAAATAGGCGTAATCACTTTCCGCAACACAGTACTGGCATCACAGCGATTGCTGTGCCATGCGCATTCGCGTGCGGACGTGGCGAAACCGGTAGACGCAACAGACTTAAAATCTGTCGCCCTTTGGGCGTGCGGGTTCAAGTCCCGCCGTCCGCACCAATTCCTGTCCACTGCAAGGTTGCCCTTGATGGGCCCAACGCCTAGGCTTGGCACCATGCGTTGGCTTGTTCCGTTTCTTGCCCTTTTCCTTTTTGCCTGCGGTAGCGAAGCCAACCAATCCAAGCGCCCGAACGATGCCATCATTCGTATCATGGAAGCGGATTCGCGCGGCCTCGATCCGCAGCTGGTTTCCGATCTCGCCTCGACCAGGATCGCAGCCGATCTATTTGAAGGACTGACGCGTTTTGACGCGGCCGGAATCGCCGAGGCCGGACTGGCTGAAAGTTGGGAAACAGGTTCCAACGGATACAGATGGACGTTTCGTTTGCGACAAGGCCTGCGCTTTTCCGACGGCAAACCAATCGGCGCCGTTGTGTTCCAAAAGGCATATCAGCGGATCATTGATGAAAAGAGTGGCTCGCCGCACGGCGCGCTGTTTGGCGTGATAAAAAACATCACTGCAGTAGACGACTATACGGTGGTCGTTGAGCTCAAAAACCCGTTCCCCCAATTACCGGCATTGTTGGCCCATCCAGCGATGGCAGCGCTTCCATTTCATCGGATCGATGTGGGAGGAGACAAATGGGCCGCGGAGCGCCCATTGGTGACCAGTGGCGCCTATCGATTGACAGAATGGCGACTGAGCCAGCAACTCGTCCTCGAAGCAAATCCATACTGGCATGGCGGTAAGCCGAAAACCGCCAGGATTATCTGGAAACCCATGGATAATCTCAATTCCGCTATGCGGCTTGTACTCGCTGGCGGAGCGGATGTGGCGAGCGAGTACACACCTTCACGCCATCATTGGCTGCGCGAAAATCACCCGGACATTGCCCGCAATGCACCGTTCCTTGGGACATATTATTTCGCGTTCAATACAAGAAGACAGCCGTTCAACGACGTGCGTGTACGAAGAGCGCTTTCCATGGCGGTCGACCGTGAATGGATTGCAAAACAGATGGTCGATGCCGGCAATGTGCCTGCCTGGGGGTTGCTGCCACCAGGGTTGAGTGGCGGAAAAAGCTTACTGCCGGAATGGGCATCGATCCCGCGCGCGAAGAGGCTGGAACAAGCGAAAAGATTGCTGGCGCAATCGGGCTATGGACCCGGCAAGCCCCTGCGCTTCGAAATCCGCTTCAACAGCTCGACCGAGCATCGCCGTGCTGCGGTGGCAATGGCAACAATGTGGCGCGAGTTGGGGGTGGAAGCCCGGTTGCTGAACAGCGAGGCTAGCCTGCATTTCGACAGCCTGAAACGGGCCGATTTCGCATTTGCCCGTTCGGGCTGGATAGCGGACCTGCCAGCTCCGGAGAATTTCCTCTCTGTCCATCGAAGCGATACTGGGGCGCAAAACTACTCAGGCTATGCCAACCCGTTATTCGATGCTGCGCTTGACGAAGCAATGGCCGAACCAGATGCGGATCGCAGGGCAGACTTGATGCGCAGGGCAGAAAAGATATTGATCGACGACATGCCCATCCTGCCGCTTTATTTCTATGCTTCGCGGTCGCTCGTCCGACCTGATGTACGCGGGTGGCAGGATAATCCGGGTAACGTCCACCCCAGCCGCACCTTATGGAAGGCAATGTAATGCGTCGCCTGGTGTTGATGGCCACGATATTGGCACTTGGCGGATGTTCGCAAGGCATCGACAATAACCGGCTGCGAGTCGATGTAATCGAGGATAATCCGCGCGAAATAGCAGTCAACCGCATGCCCCTCTCACCCGCATCGGCCTATTTGCGCAATGCAACCGCTCAGGGACTGGTGGCTTTCGATAGCGAAGGTCGCGTCGTGCCAGCCCTTGCGTCACGCTGGATCGTTACCGATGACGAGCTTGGCTATATTTTCCGTCTGCAGAAAACACGATGGAACAATGGTCGCGAGGTGAGTTCCGACGAAGTTGCCACCGCTTTGCGGGCCCGGATAGCCGAGCTGCGCCGGTCACGCTATGGCAACGAACTGGCAAACATCAACCGCATCCTGCCGATGACTGGCAAGGTTGTTGAAATACGCCTCGATGCGCCGATTCCAAACCTGCTCGAGCTGTTGGCGCAACCCGAATTCGGGCTGATCCACAAGTCTAACGGCTCTGGCCCGATGATCGCCGAACGCATCGCGGGCAACATGCATTTGCGCAATCGGCTTGAAGAAGTTGATGGTTCGATTGAACTGGACGAAAAGCGGGTTACGCTGGCCGCTTATACGCCCGTGCGTGCATTGGCGCGTTTTGCTTTGGGGCAAACAGACCTTGTCCTCAATGGACGATTTGAACATCTTCCCCTTCTCACAGCCACAGAGGGCAACGCCGCAGGTACGCGCTTTGATGCCGTTCCAGGACTTTTCGGGCTGTTGTTCGCAGCCGACGGACCGTTCCTTTCGAATAGTGCCAACCGCGAAGCCATTGCGATGGCGATCGATCGACCGCGGTTGCTGACTTCCTTCAAGATCACCGATTGGCGTGAAACTTTGACCTTGGCACCCGAAACGCTGAACAACCGTGAGCAAATTCCGCGGCCCGGCTGGACCAGTTTGAATGCGGAACAGCGAAAAGCCGACGCGAGAGCCACGATTGCGGCTTGGGAAGGCGCAAATGGACCTGTTCGACCATTGCGTATCGCCATGCCGCGGGGAACCGGCAGCCGGATCATCTTTGCACGGATTCGCAGCGACTTGGCTGCGATCGGGTTGGAAGCAGAGCGGGTCACCTATTCGCAGCAGGCAGACCTTGTATTGATCGACAGGGTGGCGGACGTTTCCAGTCCTGGTTGGTATCTTGACCAGTTGTCGTGCAGTGCAACGCCCATCTGCAGTTCGAAAGCCGACGAGTTGCTGGACGAAGCGCGGAAGGCGTCGGCGAGGGAGGATCGTATCCGCTTATGGGGCGCAGCCGAGCGCGAATTGATGGCGACCCGTAATTTTGTGCCGATCGCCAATCCGCTTCGCTGGTCGCTGGTCCGGAACGGCCTGCTTGGCTTTGCGCAAAATCCGCGGGGATGGCATCCCTTGCAATATCTGGGGCGCGAACCGACATAGGTGGCAGAAGGAGGCCTTATGCCTTTATCGCAAGACCAGCTTGACCAAATTGCAAAATCGCTGCCAGCCATGGGTCGCGATCCGCATTCGGTGCGCCAACGCGTTGAAGCTATGGAACAGCTTCTGGAACGCAGTTTTCACATTCCCGGCACCAAGATTCCCTTCGGGCTGGATTCGGTTGTGGGCCTTGTTCCTGTGCTTGGTGACATCGTTACCGCGGCCATGGGTGCTTATATGGTATGGGAAGCGCGCAATCTGGGAATGTCGAAATGGCAATTGATGCGCATGACCGCTAATGTTGGCATCGATACCGCGCTGGGCGCAATCCCGCTTGTCGGCGATGCCTTTGATTTCGTCTGGCGATCCAACAGCAAAAATCTGCGGATCATCAAAAAACATCTGGACAAGCATCATCCGGGAACGCGGATTATTGACGGCTAGTCGCCGCGCCAGATTTTGATCGGTGCATTGGCCGGGGCACCCTTGTTGAACGATAGGCATGCCTTGGGCTTGAACTTCCGGTCGAGGCAAATTTGCACCTCTTCAAGCCAACCCCGCCGGTTCGCCTTTACCCGTATTGCTGTTTCGGGCAGACCGTCGTTGTTGAGCGCAAACTCTTCGACCAACCGCCCGGCAGTCAAGGATGCATCTCTTTCGCCTTCACGCGAAAGCCGGTCCATGTCCGGAAATTCCAGCGCGTTGAACAGCAGTCGTGCCGCGCCGAAATAGGTTTCGGGTTTACGTGCCATACAGGTGCCATGTTTGGCCCATTCATGCTGCAACAACCTGACGGAGGGCGTCATGCAGATATTCTCGGCGACTACCTTGCGCGACAGCGGCTCCGCCTTCCGGCACCATTGCGGATGGTTTGATCCGCTGCCCTGTGGCCATAATCCATGAAGTATGAAGCCGAATTCCCCCATGGCCTTGCCGCATTGCAGCGCATCAGCCGGATCATTTTCGCGGCCCCGGCAATGTTCGCGGCTCCAGCTTAGCGCCAGCACATAACCCGTGATCGGGGTGCGGCGAACTTCGCCCTTGTCCGGATATTCGGGTGTCGGTCTGGAGAGATTTGCAGGGGCACGGCATTGCCACGCCTGCGCCAAGGCCGGCTGGGGCGGCGCTGAGGTGGCCAGTAACGCAAGCGCTGGAAGCGCAAGCGCGAGCCTAGACCACATCGAAGTCCAGCCCGATATCGGCGGCCGGTGCACTCTGCGTCAAGCGCCCAACCGAGATATAGGTCACGCCGGTCTCCGCCTTGGCGCGGATGGTTTCGAGCGTTACCCCTCCGCTGGCCTCTGTCGGCACGCGTCCGTTGACCAGCGCAACTGCCTGTTTCAGTTCATCGACATCCATATTGTCGAGCAACAGGTGCGTTGCCCCGGCTTCCAGCCCCGGTTCGATCTGCGCGATCCGGTCAACCTCAAGGATGATGCGTTCGACGCCGGCATCTTTGGCGCGCCGTACCGCTTCATCTACGCCGCCAGCAACGGCGACATGATTGTCCTTGATCATCGCGGCATCCCAGAGCCCCATGCGATGGTTGGTGGCTCCGCCCATCCGCGTCGCATATTTTTCTAGAACGCGAAGGCCGGGAATGGTCTTGCGGGTGTCGAGCAAGGTGCAGCCGGTTCCGGCAATTGCGTCGACATAGCGCCGGGTAAGCGTGGCTATGCCCGAAAGATGCTGCACGGTATTGAGCGCGGAACGCTCCGCCGTCAGCATGGCGCGTGCCTTGCCCCGGATACGCATCAGATCGGCCCCGGCACCAACGCTTTGCCCGTCCGCTGCCAGCATTTCGATCTCTATATCCGGATCAAGGTGCCGAAAGAACGCTGCCGCAATCGGAAGGCCGGCGACGATAATCGCATCGCGGCTATCCATCACACCGGCGAAATGCATGTCGGCAGGGATGACGCTTTCCGAAGTGACGTCGCGCCCGCTCGGGCCGAGATCTTCGGCCAGCGTGGCGCGCACAAACTCTGCGACATCAAAGCCCGGCAAATCGAAACTGGTCGTCATTCTTTTTCCCTCAACCAGAGCCGCGTTCAGCCGTTCGGAAAGGCAAGGTCCTTGCGGCCCAAATCGCCCTGCCCGACAGTTTTGGAGGCCATCTCCAGCATCCGGTCGAGGCTTTTCTTGGCCGCTACCCGCACGCTTTCTTCAAGCTCGACCTGCGGCTGCAGATCGCGCAGCGCGAGATAGAGTTTTTCGAGCGTATTGAGCGCCATGTATGGGCAGATGTTGCACGCGCAGTTGCCATCAGCGCCCGGCGCGCCAATGAAATTTTTCTCCGGTAGCGCCTTTTCCATCTGGTGGATGATATGCGGTTCGGTCGCGATGATAACCGTGTCGCCGGGAACTTCCTTGGCATATTTGAGGATGCCGCTGGTCGAGCCAACATAGTCGGCATGGTCGATGATGTGCGGCGGGCATTCGGGATGCGCGGCAACCGGCGCGCCGGGATATTGCGCCTTGAGCTTGAGCAGTTCGGTTTCGCTAAATGCCTCATGCACGATGCACACACCTGGCCACAGCAGCATCTCGCGTCCAAATTTGCGCGACAGGTAACCACCCAAGTGCCGATCCGGGCCAAAAATGATCTTCTGGTCCTTGGGAATTTGCGCGAGGATGGTCTCGGCGCTGCTGCTGGTGACGATGATGTCGGAGAGCGCCTTCACCTCGGCTGAGCAGTTGATATAGGTCAGCGCGATATGATCAGGATGCGCCTCGCGGAAGGCTTTGAAACGTCCGGGAGGGCAGGCATCTTCAAGGCTGCAACCAGCCGCCATGTCGGGCAGAATCACGGTTTTTTCCGGTGACAATATCTTGGCGGTTTCCGCCATGAATTTCACACCGCAAAAGGCGATGACATCCGCATCGGTTTCCGCCGCACGGCGCGACAGTTCGAGCGAGTCGCCAACGAAATCGGCCAGATCCTGAATCTCCGGCTTTTGGTAATAATGCGCGAGGATGACGGCATTGCGCTCTTTCTTCAGCCTGGCGATTTCAGCAAGCAGGTCTATGCCGGCAAGGTTTTCACGGGAGGGGGCGTTCATGGCTCTTCCTTTTCTCCTCTGGCGCGCAGAGGGATGAGGGGGACTGGCACCGTCCTTATGCCCGCCTACCCCGTCTCGCAAGCGGGTGTGGAATTATTTCACAATCTCTTCGAGCGGCGTCGATTCATCCCAGCGGGTGGTGACATCGCCACCCAGTTCTTCGGCAAAATAGGCCTCGACCTTGGCATCCAGCCCGGCTGCGCGCAGCGGGGCTTCGAAATTCTGCTTTATTGCGCGTTTGAAAGCCTCGCGCGCCAGCCGCATCGGCACCGGTCCATTGGCCTGGCGCGTTAATTCGGCGAGTCCCTTGTCGCGATTTGCATCATCGAGCACATCGTCGACATCGGTAAATGTTCGCAAAATGCCGTTTTCGCCGTATTCTTGAATGGTCTTGAGGTCGATTTGCGGCGGCGCGGTTTCGATTGGGGGAATTTTGACGCGCAGCGTTCCGGTAGCCGCGTCCCACCGTACATCACCTTCCTCAAGCTTGCCGAGGTCGACTTCATAGCGCACCAACCCCTGCATGATCAGCGTCTTTTTGGCGGAAAGGCCAAAGCGCCGCTGTTCGCTCGTCACGACCGCTGCATAGTTGGCGGCAAAGGCGGAAAGCCGGTTTTGCTCGCGCAGCCCTTTCAGGCTGGCGCTTGCGACTGTCTCCGGCGCAGGTCCATCGCGCAGCGAGCGGAAGCCGTCAATCGCCCACCAGATAGCAAGAATGAACAATATCGGCGCCGCCAGCGCTGCACCGCGCATGGCCCAGTTGCGCAGCTCCTCGTGGCTTACGCCGCCAGCTGCCATGCCTCACCAGCCAGTGTTACCCGACCCTGTTTTTCGAGATCGACCAAATGCGCAAGCACCGACCGACCGGCAGCACCTTTTAACCGCGTGTCGAGGCCCTTGTACATTTCGGTGACCATATCCGGGATCAATTGCGGACCGGTTTCGAGCAGGCCGAGTATCTGGCGTTCGCGCATCCGCCGATGGCCGATCATTCCACGCACCAACTGCTTGGGATTTTCAACAGCGGGGCCGTGTGCGGGGTAGTAAACGCGATCCTCGCGCTCATAGAGCTTTTGCAGGCTCGCCATATAGGCGGCCATATCGCCATCGGGCGGTGAAACGACGCTGGTCGACCATTTCATTACATGATCGCCGGTGAACAGCGCGCCGCTTTCAAGCAAAGCGAAGCAAAGGTGGTTGCTGGTATGGCCCGGCGTTGCAACGGCTTCAATCGTCCAGCCCTCACCCGAAATCTTTTCGCCGTCGGTTAGGATGCGATCGGGGGCATAATCGGGATCAAAGGCACTGTCGGCACGTGGGCCGTCGTCGGCAATCGCCAGCGGTGCACATCCAATGATCGGAGCCCCCGTCAGCGCCTTGAGCGGAGCAGCGGCAGGTGAGTGATCACGATGAGTGTGCGTGCATAGAATGGCCGTAACTTTTGCATCGCCCACCGCCCGCAAAATGGCTTCGACATGCCCCTCGCCGTTCATGTCCTTCGGATCACCGATGCTCAGCCCGCTGCCCGCGGGACCCGGGTCGATCACCGC
>DASUDM010000072.1:0-3328 GCA_036275575.1 Sphingorhabdus sp.
GGCGACGTCGCCTTGCTCAAAACGCTTGACCGCGAGCGACGCGCCAGCGTTGAAACCCGGGCGGTACAATCCAAAGCCCAGAGATGCGAGCGCGAAGCCCAGCGTGATGCCGTAGAAGTCGAAACTAACACCGACCAGCACGATACCCAAAAGGGCGAGGAAAGAGCCCCACAACACAGATGCGCGCGGGCCGATCGACAGGATTGGTATCAAGCCCCATTGCGCGAGCAGCGTCGCCATCGCGCCCACAAACATGACCGAACCGGTGGCCTCGACCGTCTCTTTGGGAAGATCGTGCAGGCCGAGCCGATCGCGGATCAGGAAGCCGACGACGCCGAGCATGATTGCTTGGGCGTGCCCGCCGATCAGGCCTGCCATCAACCAGTTGGCAAATCGCTCGTCGCGCCAGGGCAGGCGCACTTCTTCGCGCGGAAGGGCGTTGTCTTCTTCAACACCTTCCTCGACTTCGGGCCGGTTTACCGAGGCAGCCGACGGATAGGATGTCACCACGCCGCGCGCCGCGAAGCGGGGCGTGTCGTTGGGCAGGCGGAGCTTGAGGGCGATCAGCACCAGCACGCCAAAGCTTGCAAAAACCACCAGTGGCCCGGCGAGACCGAACGGTTCAAAGATCAGGAAATGCGCGAGGGCAGGGCCGATCACGGTTCCGAGCCCGAAGGAAGATGCCAGCAGCGACAGCGCCTTTGCGCGCTCCTCGCGCTCGGTGCGTGCAGCAATATAGGCTTGCACCGCAGGCGGCGCTGCCGAGCCGAAACCACCGTAAAGGCTTCGGAAAATGGCAAAGACGATGAAGGTCACCGCGGGCGCAATATAGCCTTCGAGGCCAAGCCAGAGCACCAAACCGCACAATCCCATCGAAGCGGCAAAGCCGATTACGCCTACCGTCATCAGCAATTTCCGACCGCGCTTGTCGGACTGGCGAGCCCATTTGGGGGCGGTCAAAACCCACAGTAAAGCCGACCAGCTGAAGGCAAGGCTCACCCAAACATCCGCGATTTTGAGCTGGCTTGCGATTGCCGGCAGCGCGGATTGCATCGCGGTGTTGCCCGCTGCCGCTACGAGCATCACGAGGAACAGGATCGTCACCCGATCCGCAGGAATGGCGTTGCTTCTGCCCATCAGCTTTTGATCCAGTCGTAGCTGCGCGTCACCTGGGCGACATGCAGGTCGTACCAACTGTACCAGCGATCACGGCCGGCATCGCGGATTGCGGCATGTTCAGCATTGTCGCGCCACGCCTTGGCTGCCGCTTCGTCGGCCCAATAGCTGACCGTGATTCCGATCCTGTCGTCGCCCCGCGCTGAATCGACGCCAAGATATCCGGGCTGCTGTTTTGCAAGTTCGACCATCGCCGCTGCAGCTTCATCATAACCGGCGTCGTCCACCAATGTCCGTTCCGACACAAATATTACGGCGACCGCGGATGACGGGTAAGTGGTCATGCCTGCTTCAATGTCTTGTCTTTACGTTAGGGGCAACCCCGCAACATCTTTTCGTCGACTTTTTTGCTTAACCGGGTTGCATCACCGCGCGGCATTTGCGAGTGCAGGGTCCATGGTGTATTACAGCGCTAAGGCGGATTGATGAGCGACAGTTCGGTAGCCCTCATTTCGAGGTTTGAGCGCATCAGGAATTCAGTGAAAAGATTCTTCGGGCCTTGGGGCGTTTTCTTCAAAGGCTTTCTGAAGCATCCGGTGATGGTCGGTTCGATCATCCCCTCATCACGCTGGACGGTGCAAAAGATGCTGGCCCCGGTCAAATGGGACGAATGTAAGCTGTTCGTCGAATATGGCCCCGGCGTTGGCACTTTCTGCCAACCCGTGCTCGATCGGATGCGCAAGGATGCGACGCTACTGGTGATCGATACCAACCCCGATTTCATTGATTTCCTGCGCAAGCATTTTCGCGACAGCCGCTTTATCGCCGTCCATGGATCGGCGGCTGATGTGAACGAGATCATTCGCGAATTTGGTTTCGAACATGCCGACTATATCCTGTCAGGCTTGCCTTTTTCCACGTTACCGGGTGATTTGGGACCCAGGATTGCCGAGGAAACCGGCAAAGCCATTCGCCCCGGCGGGGCGTTCCTGGTCTATCAATTCCGCGCTCGCGCGCGTGATTTCATGGCCCCACATTTCAAGCGAATCGACAGTGGTTATGAATTCTGGAACGTCTTGCCCTGTTATCTTTTCTGGGGCTGGAAAGTTTAACCTTTGCTTCGCGGAAGGCGTTTGCGCAGCGCTTGCGTAATACGCGATGAAATCCGGCGGCCGATATTATAGTCGACGCTGTTGACCAGCAGGTAAGCCAGTGACCAGCGTAAGCGATTGAACCATGAAAGTCGCGCGCGATGCAGCTCGGTTGTTTGCGGATCGCTTTCTTGGGCCAGCTGGTCGGCCAATTCGCGAAGATGATCGGCGACGGCTGCATCCTCGATACGCAGCATCAGTTCCTTGTTGATGAAGAGGCTGCGAATGTCGAGGTTGGCCGAACCGATATAGGCTGCATCATCGATGACCAGCAATTTGGTGTGCAACAGGCGCGGGCGATATTCGCAAATCCGCACCTTGCGTTTCAACAGATAGCCATAGAGGATCCGGGCAGCGCCAATAGTGGCACCGTTATCGGTCTTGCCAGCAAGCACCAGCCGCACGGCACCGCCATTTCGTGCAGCTCTGGCCAGCCGTCGCAAGATCGATTGGGTGGGTGAGAAGTAAGCTGCAACAATATCAATCAACCGGGCATTTTGTAGGTCACGCTTTAGCGATAACGCCCAGGGCGACAGATGGTTGGTTGGCCCGCCGACCAGCCACTGCAGAGGGCCATCGCCGGGTTGCCATTCCTTGATCAACCGCCGCAGCGCGAGCAGGCGAACGCCGCCATCGGCTGACAATTCGATCAGTTCTGAAACATAGTCAGCGATGCGCGCCACATCCGGGCCTGAAACCAGCAGCCCAAGATCTTCCCAGCTTTGGTCGCCTCGGCGACCGAAATACTGATCGGTGATGTTGTAGCCGCCGACCTGCGCGTGCTGGGCATCAACAATAAGTATCTTCTGGTGATTGCGGATCAGGTAGGAAAGCCGCCAGCGTGAGCTGAAGAAATGGTACCTCCCGCCGGCATCAGCCAGCGGCTGGAAGAACGATGCCGGAACCCGTGCCGAACCGAAACTGTCGACGAGCAAGGCCACGTCCACCCCTCGGGCAGCCGCTGCGACAAGCGCATCGCGAACCTCGGTTCCGCTCGTGTCGTTCTCGAACATGTACATGCTGAGTGCGATGCTGTGGCGCGCACCGGCTATCAGGTGCAG
>DASUDM010000073.1:0-4631 GCA_036275575.1 Sphingorhabdus sp.
TGATTTGCTATCCGCCCTTCATCCTGATGAACAATGGCGGGCCGCTTGATTACCATGTTGCGACCAGCGACTGGGCCTATTGGTTTGATGGACATACGGGGCTGTTGTGGGTGTGGGGGGCGATCCTCGTCATCCTGACCGCTGTCTATGCTTGGGCGACCGTTGCCTTTGGCCTGCGCTTTTCAAACCTGACGCACCGGGGAATCCTGACCCATGGCCCTTATGGGTGGACCAAGCATCCTGCCTATCTCAGCAAAAATGCTTATTGGTGGCTCGCTACCTTGCCCTTCCTCGTCACCAGCGGCAGCATGACCGATATGGTGCGAAATACGGCGCTGCTCGCACTGGTGAGCGCGGTCTATTACTGGCGTGCGAAGACCGAGGAAAAGCATCTGATGGCTGATCCTGCCTATGCCGAATATGCGGCATGGATGGATCGCAATGCGCCAATCACGCGCGGCTTCAACCGGCTGCGCGGGCTGCTCGGTTCACGGGTCAAACCTAACGCTCCGGCGCACCCCGCCGAATAGGGGTTTAATCGCGCGATTAATGTGATAGCTTCCTCCGCACTTTGGAGGAGGAGAGTCGGCCATGCATGATATGGTTATTCGCGGCGGAACGATCGTCGACGGCACAGGCGCAGCGCGCTTTACGGGGGATATTGCAATCGACAATGGCCTAATCAGCCAGGTCGGCAAGATCAGCGGCAGCGGCAAGGAAGAGATTGATGCCACCGGCATGATCGTAGCGCCCGGCTGGGTCGATGTGCACACCCATTATGACGGCCAGGCGACCTGGGACCAGGAAATGGCACCATCAAGCTGGCACGGCGTGACCACTGTCGTCATGGGCAATTGCGGCGTCGGTTTTGCGCCTGCCAAGCCCGACCGGCACGAATGGCTGATCAGCCTGATGGAAGGCGTCGAGGATATACCCGGCACTGCCTTGTCTGAAGGGATGAGCTGGAACTGGGAAACCTTCCCCGAATATCTGGACGAGCTCGAGCGGCTTCCGCGCACCGTCGACATCGGTACGCATGTGCCGCACGGAGCGGTCCGAGCCTACGTGTTGGGCGATCGTGAAAAGCCGGGTGCGATTCCGACCAAGGAAGATATCGCCGAAATGTCGCGCATCGTGGAAGAAGGCGTCCGAGCAGGCGCGCTCGGCTTTTCAACGTCGCGCACCGTGCTGCACCGCTCGATCGACGGTGAACTGGTGCCGGGAACGACCGCCACAGCCGAAGAGCTGATCGAAATCGGTCGCGGCATGGGCCGCGTTGGCTATGGCGTATTCGAAATGGCATCCGATCTGATGCGCGAGTGGGACGAATTTGGCTGGATGGGGCAGCTGAGCCGCGAAACCGGCCTTCCGGTTACCTTCGCCGCGCTGCAGTCGATCGCCAAGGAGCAGCCGCTCGACGAGCAGATCGAACGGATGCGTGCGGAGAACGACAATGGTGCCAATATCGTCGCGCAGATCGCGCTCCGCGGCAACGGCATCATCATGGCCTGGCAGGGCACTGTCCATCCATTCCGCTTGCGCCCGAGCTGGCAGGCAATTGCAGAGCTGCCCTGGGCCGAGCAGAAGGCGAAGCTGCTCGATCCGGCGTTCAAGGCGCAATTGCTTTCTGAAGCAGACGATTACAGTGAAGTGCCCGAAGAAATCCGCGGCGTCCTCGCGGTTGTAGCCGGTGGCTGGACCATGCAGTTCGAAATGGATGATGATTTCGATTATGAGCCGCAACAGGATGCCAGCATTGCAACGCGTTCCGCAGCCAAGGGGGTTTCGCCCGCCGAATATGCCTATGACATGCTCTGCGCAAATGACGGCACCGGCTTCATCTATCTGCCGCTGCTCAACTATGCCGACGGCAATCTCGACTTCCTTGAGGCTTTGCAGGAATCGGACGATACGGTGAACTCGCTCTCCGATGGTGGCGCACATTGCGGCACTATTTGCGATGCGGCATCGCCGACCTTCATGCTCCAGCACTGGGTGCGCGATCGCAAGCGCGGCAAGCGTATCAGCCTGGAAAATGCGGTGAAGCGCCAATGCCGCGATACGGCCGTGCTCTACGGCCTAGAAGATCGCGGCGTGCTCGCACCCGGTTATCTGGCGGATATCAACATCATCGATCTCGACAAGCTGAAACTGGGCAAGCCTTGGCTCGCCTTTGATCTGCCAGCAGGTGGCAAGCGCCTTCTGCAAAAGGCAGAGGGCTATCGCTATACGATCAAGTCGGGAGAGGTGACGTTCAAAGATGGCGTGTGCACCGGCGTGTATCCGGGTGGGTTGATCCGCGGGCCGCAACGCGTCGAAATGGCGATTGCTGCCGAATAACCCGCACTTTCCGGCAAAGAATGATGGGGCGTCCTGCGGGGCGCCCCATTTTTTTCGTGCCTAATTTTTGTTTAACCCAGCCTCTCGGCACGAAGTTAACCAGCGTTGGCGATATGTTTCTTCACTAGATAAAATGGTCTTTTGTTCAGGAGGAAAAAAAGAATGTCGCCCGATACAGCCCTGGTCGCCATCACTGCGCTCGGTTTCGCCTCGGTGTTTCTCGCGCTTGTGATCGGGCTGACCGATGGCGACGCCAAATCGCTCGTATCGTCGGTGACGAATCTTACTCCTGCAGCGCGCAAGCAGGCGCAGCTGGCCCATCTCCAATATCTTACCGGCGTTGCCGACGAAGCCATCGAAGCCCGCCGCAATGGCAAGAAGCTCGGTCGCTGGGAAGGTGAAAGGTTGAACTGAGTTACTGGAAACGTCCTGGTCCACCGCGGCCCGCCCTCCACGCAGGCGCCGCAACGTTTCCAGTCATTGGCGGTCGCACCTTACCCCAGGTGCGACCGCCCTCTTTTTAGTTTTCCTGCGGCGCGTCCTTGGCATTGCGCATATTGCGTCCATAGTCGCGGCCCGGCCGTGCCGTTTTCTGCTGCGGAGCCGGGGCGGGTGCCGCCTCCTGCTGAGCCTGCGGAACCTGGCGGGCGCGCCGATTGCCATCACCCATTTGCGGGGTGCTTCCTTCGGCCCCGCGCCGCCAACTGCGTCGATCGCCTTGGCCGGCCTGAGGCTGGGCTTGCGGAGCGGCAGCCGGTGGAGCTGGCTGCGCGGCATCGCGGCCATTTTGAGACCAATCACGGCGTCTTTCGCCCCGTCCGTCGCCACGGCGTTCTTCGCGCCGGCGATCGCGGTGCCAGATATCCGGATTGCCGTTGCCGACCGCATTGGGATCGCGATAGCGTTCGCGCGACCGGTCGCCCTCGACCCTGCCACCATGCTGCTCGGGCCAGCCTATATTGCCGTCTGCACCGCGATAGTTGCGGCGATCATTGTCGCCACGGCGGCCATCGTACCGGTCGCGGCGCCCATGATGTTCGCGATACCATTCGTGCCGCTTGCCTGACCAATAGCGACGGTGATGATCGTACATCTTGTACCGCTTTCCGCCACGGTCGAAAATGTAGAAGCCATAGCCGGGATACCAGTAATCCTGATACCAGCCGCCACCATAGCCTATGTTGTAAAAGCCGCCGCGATAGTCGCAGTCATAATAACGGTCGAACGGGCTATACGGATCGCAATCATAGCGATCATAATAATCATAGCCGTCGTCATAATAGCCAAGGCCGACACCGGCATCATAATAGCATGCCGAAAGCCCCATAGTAGCCAACCCCAAAGCCGCTATCCGGGCTGCCATTTTTGCGCGCATTCCACTCATCGAACTTACCCCATCATGTACCTGTCGGCCCTGTTTTGCAGCTTACCGATTCGCAGGCACGGTCCATCGTAAGTACGGGATTGCGCTTCGCCAGTTGAATTGCATCTGAATGTAGTCGTTGGCTGGCGTTCAGCTTCGTAAACAAGCGTGAAGCAACCCGCTTGCGCCTTGTTAACACTAATGGCAGTAAGCGGCATTAATCGAATAATTAAAACAGACCGGAGATCTCCCATGGCCCTTGCCAGCAGTGAAGCCGCCAACCCGCATTGGACGCCCCGTGCGACGCCGCAATCGTTGGAACATATTCCGGGGGAAAATGGCCTGCCGTTCATCGGCAACACCTTCCGCATTCTGCGCGATCCGCCTGCCTTCATCAATTACATGATCGGCAAATATGGAAAGGTGTACCGGTCGGCCGCTTTTGGTGCGGTTAACCTCTCGCTGATCGGGGCTGAAGCAAATGAGCTGATGCTGTTCGATCGCGACAAACTGTTTTCATCTGAGCAGGGCTGGGGACCAGTGCTCAACCTGCTCTTCCCGCGCGGGCTGATGCTGATGGATTTCGACCATCACCGCATGGACCGGCGCGCGTTGGGCATCGCCTTCAAGCCGGAGCCAATGCGCGGCTATGTCGCGGACATGAACCGCATCTTTGCCGAGCAACTGCCCAAATGGCGCGGCGCCATGCTGTTCTATCCGGCGATCAAGCAATTGACGCTCGATGTCGCCGCTGATGCTTTCCTCGGCGTGCCGCTGGGGCGAGAGACGGACAAGATCAACAAGGCTTTTGTCGACATGGTTGCCGCGTCGATTTCGCCGGTGCGCCGTCCGTTGCCCTTCACGCAAATGGGCCGCGGTGTCGCCGGACGAAACTACCTCATCAACTATTTCGGCCCGCAGATTGAGG
>DASUDM010000074.1:0-8923 GCA_036275575.1 Sphingorhabdus sp.
GCGCCATCGGTGAAGATTTCGACCTTCTTCATTGCTCGACGCCGAACAAGGATGCGGCATCGGCGCTGCGATAAAATTCGAGCCGCCGGTAAAATGCCAGCGGATCCTTGCGCGTAACCAGTGCGCCTGCAGGTGTGTTGATCCAGTCATAAAGCCGGGTGAGCAGGAAGCGCAGTGAGGCGCCTCGGGCAAGCAACGCAAAGGCCTGCTTTTCCGCGTCGCTCAACTGGATGACTTCGCCATAACCTTGCAACAGCGCGCGGCCGATATCGGTGAGATAGCTTTTGCCGTCATTGCTGAAACTCCAGGCTGCATGGGTTACTGCAAGGTCGAACGCGCGAAAATCGGTGCAGGCGAAATAGAAATCGATAAGTCCGCCAACCGCATCACCGCGGAACAAGACATTGTCGGGGAAAAGATCGGTGTGCACGGCATGTTTCGGCAAGTCGCTCGGCCAGTTTGCCTCCAGCCAATCGCATTCGCGCGCAATATCGTCGGCGAGCCCCGGCAGCAGGCTTTCGGCAGCCGCACGGTCGCAGCGTTCGAACAAGGGCTTCCAGCTTTCCTGCCCCAACGGATTGGGCTTGGCTTCGCTGAAACCTCCAACCGCCTTGTGCATCTGCGCCATGCTCTTGCCGACCGCTGCCGTCTGGATCGGCGTCGGTTCGGATACCGAGATACCGGGCAGGAACTCAATCAGGCAGGCTTTCTTGCCGAGCAGGTCTTGCAGCCAGTTACCCTGCCGATCGTCGATGAAGCGCGGCACCGGGCAACCGGCATTGTGCAGATGCGCGAGGAGGTTGTGGAAATAGGGAAGATCCGCCGGATCGACCCGGCTTTCATACAAGGTCAGGATGAAGCGTGCGCGCTCGGTCTCGAGCAGGTAATTGCTGTTCTCCACGCCTTCCGCGATTCCCTTGAGCGAAACGAGCTTGCCGACGTCATAACGCGCAAGAAGTTTCGCCGCGGCTTCGGCACTTACTTGCGTGTAAACTGCCATCAGGCCGGATCTGCCGCGACGAGGCCACGGGGAAGCTTGAAGGTGATGCTTTCCTCTGCGGTCACCACCTGTTCCTCGCTCACATCGAAACGCGTTGCTAGGTGCGTAATGAATTGGCGGACAAGCACTTCGGGTGCCGAAGCGCCTGCGGTAATGCCCAATGTCTTCACGCCATCCAGCCAGGCAAAATCGATATCTTCGGCGCGCTGGACAAGCCGGGATGTCGTGCCCGCCCGTTCGGCGACTTCGACAAGGCGAAGCGAATTGGAGCTGTTGGGTGCGCCGATGACGAACAGCATGTCGCAGCTTCCGGCAATCGCCTTGACCGCTGCCTGCCGGTTAGACGTCGCGTAGCAGATATCCTCACCTTTCGGGCCGACAATGCCCGGAAATCGGCGCTGCAGCGCCGCTACGATATCCGCCGTATCATCGACCGACAGCGTGGTTTGCGTCAGGAAAGCAAGATTGCTGCTATCGGGCACCTGCAGATTTTCGGCATCTTCGACGGTTTCAACCAGCGTCATCGCGCCCTGCGGTACTTGGCCGAATGTACCGATCACTTCGGGATGGCCACGATGGCCGACAAAGATGATGTGGCGGCCGGCCTCTACCTGTCGTTCAGCCTGGCGATGCACCTTGGAAACCAGCGGGCAGGTGGCGTCGAAATAGGAAAGTCCGCGATTTTCGGCATCCGCCGGAACCGACTTGGGCACGCCATGCGCTGAAAAGACGACATGGGCACCAGCAGGCACCTCATCCAGTTCGTCGACGAAAATGGCGCCCTTGGCTTTCAGGCTGTCGACCACGAATTTGTTGTGCACGATTTCGTGGCGGACATAGACGGGCGAACCAAAGCGATCGAGCGCTTGCTCGACAATCTGGATGGCGCGATCGACCCCTGCACAAAAGCCGCGAGGCGCGGCGAGCATGATCTTCAACGTCGGTTTGGGAGAGTTTTGTTCAGTCATCGGCAATGTCATTTAGATAGTGTCGCGCCGCTGGCCAAGGACTTTCCCTTGTTGCACAGTTCGGGAAGCGCCGATAAAGACCCTGCAAGGTCGAAAGGCCAAAGTAATTCGAAGGGAAAATGCCCATGAAATCTGTCCGTTTCGCTTTGCCGCTTGCTGCGCTCACGCTCGCAGGATGTGCTGGCGATGGCGATCTGGACGTATCTTCGGGTGTCGGCTTCACGGCGACCCGCACGGGCTGCCCTACTGTCGCTGTTGCCGAGGGTACCGGCGATATCACTCTTTTCAGTGCCGGTTCAGCACAAACTGCGGACTCGGTCGACGTGGTCGGCACCATCACCAAGGTGCGTGCTTCGTGCAACAGTTCGGGCGAAAAAATCTATTCGCAAGCCGACTTTGAAGTCCAGGCCCGCCGCAGCAATGCCAGCGGGGCGCGTTCGGTAACACTGCCCTATTTCTCCACTGTCGTCCAAGGCGGCACCGCAGTGGTTGCCAAGCGCATCGGGCAGGTAACGTTGAATTTCGCCGATGGCGAATATCGCGCAAGCGCACCTGCAAAAGCGGCCGGCTATATCGATCCCGCTTCGGCAGCCTTGCCATCCGAAATCGTCGAGAAAATCACGCGCAAGCGCCGTCCGGGGGACGTCGATGCCGCGCTCGATCCGATGGCCGATCCGGACGTGCGGGCAGCCATCCAGCGCGCCAGTTTCGAATTGCTCGTTGGCTTCCAGCTGACCGAAGACCAACTCCGATATAATGTGACCCGATAAGGGCGCGCCCATTTGGGGCCGCCCGGCCCCTTTTTCTTTTCCGTTGCATGGACTAGGGGGCAGCAAAACCTGCGCCGCAACGTTCATCTTTTCAGGAAAAGACCATCGTGACCCTCTTCGCTCAATTTGCCGTCCATGTGAACGCAGCGCTAGACGCGCTCGAAGCAGCGGGCACATTGCCCCCCTCGCTTGACCGCAAGGCTGTAACGGTGGAGCCACCGCGCGATCCTGCGCACGGCGATCTTGCCACCAACGCTGCTATGGTCCTTGCCAAACCGGCGGGAACCAATCCGCGCGCACTGGCAGAAGGTCTCGCTGCTGAATTGGGCAAAGTTCCAGGCGTGACTGCAGTCGAAATCGCCGGCCCAGGCTTTCTCAACCTCAAACTGGATGCTTCGATCTGGCTTGAAGAGCTACGCGCCATTGCAGCACAGGGCGACGACTATGGTCGATCCAGCCTTGGCAGCGGGAAGACGGTGAATGTCGAATATGTCTCGGCGAACCCGACGGGACCGATGCATATGGGCCATTGCCGGGGTGCAGTTGTCGGCGATGCGCTCGCCAACCTGCTGCAGTTTGCGGGCTACAAGGTGACGCGCGAATATTATGTCAATGATGCGGGCGGACAGGTTGACGTTCTCGCTCGCTCGGCGCACCTGCGCTATCGCGAGGCGCTGGGTGAGGATGTCGGCGAAATCCCCGAGGGTCTTTACCCCGGCGACTATCTTGTTCCGGTTGGCGAGAAACTTGCGGCTGAACATGGCAACAAATTTGTCGGTGCGCCCGAAAGCGAATGGCTGGTGCTTTTCCGCGAGACCGCCGTTGCGATGATGATGGACATGATCCGGTCGGATCTCGCGCTTCTCGGCATCCATCATGATATTTTCGCTTCGGAAGCCGAAGTGCAACGAGCGAAGAAACCCGAAGCCGCCGAGGAGTTCCTGCGCGAACGCGGCCTCGTCTATGATGGCGAACTCGAACCGCCCAAGGGCGAACCCGATCCCGATTGGGAGCCTGTGACGCTGC
Organism: Sphingorhabdus sp.; assembly: GCA_036275575.1. Taxonomy (GTDB): domain Bacteria; phylum Pseudomonadota; class Alphaproteobacteria; order Sphingomonadales; family Sphingomonadaceae; genus Sphingorhabdus_B. The sequence continues at coordinate 3,765 of DASUDM010000074.1, forward strand.
CATTGTTCAAATCGACGCAGTTCGGCGATGACCAAGATCGCCCGATCCGCAAATCGGATGGCAGCTGGACCTATTTCGGCGCCGATATGGCCTATCACTTCCAGAAGGCTCAAAATGCCGACTGGCTTATCGATATCTGGGGCGCAGACCATGCCGGTACGGTAAAGCGCATCAAGGCTGCGGTTGCTGCATTGACCGAGGGCCGGGCAGAATTCGACGTCAAGCTGGTGCAGATGGTGCGCCTGCTGCGTGGCGGCGAACCCATCAAGATGTCCAAGCGCGCGGGCAATTTCGTCACGCTCGCAGATGTCGTGCGCGAAGTGGGCAAGGATGTCGTCCGCTTCACAATGCTGACGCGTAAAGCAGATGCGCAGATGGATTTCGATTTTGCCAAGGTGGTTGAGGCATCAAAGGACAATCCGGTCTTTTACGTGCAATATGCCCATGCTCGTATCTGCTCGACCTTGCGCAAGGCCGAGGCAGAAGAAGGATTTCATCCGGATGCCGAGCATCTGCACCTTCTTGGTCCAGAGGAACTCGTGCTGGTTCGGGAAGCGGCCAACCTGCCGCGCGTCGTGGAGGCCGCAGCGAAGGCTGGCGAGCCGCATCGTATCGCCTTTTTCCTCGGCGATTTGGCTGGCGCGTTCCACGCTTATTGGAATCTCGGTAATGACCGTCCCGACAAGCGCTTCATATTGGCACAATCCCCTGAATTGAGCAGCGCAAGACTTTTCTTGGCAGAAAGACTGGGGCAAGTTATCCGCAATGGTCTGCGCTTGATGGGGGTCGAAGCCGCAACGCAGATGTAACAGGGCTGAAGTGACCAGAGGGAAATACAGGCGATGACCGATAGCAATCGCGACGAAGATTTGGGGCTCGACGATCCGGATCGTCTGCCATGGCTCGAAACCGCTGATGGCTATGAATATGAAGAGAGCGCATCGCCGCTGAAAGTCGCGGGGCTTGTGCTGGCAGGTCTTGCATTATTGGCCGCAATTGTGGGCGGTATATACTGGATTCAGCGCAACCAATCAGGCGGCACTTCGGGCAATGGAGAGCTGATTGCCGCGCAAAAGGGCGACTATAAGGTCGCCCCCGCCGACCGCGAGGGCAAGAATTTTGAAGGCGAGGGCGATGCTGCCTTTGCCGCCAGCGAAGGCAAGAAGGTCGAAGTTTCGATCGATCCCGCAAAGGCCAAGGCCGCTGCGCAAGCCCAGCAAGCTGCGCCTCCCGCAACCACGAGCACACCGGATAAGGCGCCCGCTGGGGCAGGCTTCGTCCAGCTCGGCGCATTCAGCGATTCCGCAAAGGCTGACCAGGCCTGGGCTGCGATGGGCAAACGCTTTGGTTTCCTTTCCGGCCTCAACCGCCGCATTGCCGAAGGGGCTTCTGAAGGCGGACGCAAGGTTTACCGACTCCAGGCAGTGGCTGCGAACCCGGCCGCTGCCCAGCAATTGTGCGCCAAGCTGAAGGCAGCTGGCGAAAATTGCATGGTGGTCAAGTAATCGCCGCAAGGCGTATTTGCCTTCATGGGGGATGAAGGCATCTCCGGCCGTGGAGCGGGGCATCGCTCCACGGCCTTTTTTGCGGTTTTGCACAGGATTCGCTGGTTAGTCAGGGTTGGGCGCTTGTCAGTAATGCCAAGCTGACCTAGCCTTCCATCCAGCATTTTCGGAGTTTGTTCCAGTCATGAAACCTGTCATCTTCGGGCTGTCCGGCGAAGAATTGACTTCCGATGAGCGCGCCCTATTTGCCGACGTCAATCCGGTTGGATACACATTTTTCCGGCGGAATATACGTGATCGCGATCAGCTGCGGGCGCTGACAGACTCCTTGCGCGCAATTCATGGACGTGATGATGTTCTGATCTTCCTCGATCAGGAAGGCGGGCGCGTGATGCGCATGCAGCCTCCCGTTTGGCCGGATTTTCCGCCGGGTTCGGCATTTGATGCGCTTTACGACATATCGGCGATGACCGCGATAGAAGCTGCGCGCGTGAATGCCGAAGCGCTGGGCCTGATCCTCAATCAGGTAGGGATCACGGTCAATTACCTTCCCGTCCTTGATGTGCGCGTGCCCGATACAACGCCGGCAATCGGCGATCGGGCATTGGGTTCGGATCCGATGCGCGTCGCGGCGTTGGGTCGCGCGGTGCTCGATGGCCTTGAAAAGGGTGGGGTAGCTGGCGTGATCAAGCATATGCCGGGGCATGGCCGGGCCGTCGTCGACAGCCATTTCGAGCTTCCCCATGTGCATGCAACCCGCGAGGAATTGGAGCAGGATATCGCCCCTTTCCGCGCCTTGAACAAGGCTACGATGGGGATGACCGCGCATCTCGTCTATGACGCGTGGGACAAGGAGCATTGTGCGACCATGTCGCCCGTCGTCATCAAAGAGATAATTCGGGGCGAGATTGGCTTCGATGGCTTGTTGATGAGCGACGACCTCGAAATGAAGGCTTTGAAAGGCGATGTGCCAACCCATGCGGTCGATTGCATCGCAGCCGGTTGCGATGTCGCGCTGAATTGCTGGGGCCGGTTTGACGAAATGGTGGCGATTGCGGAGCGGCTGCCCGATATTTCCGATGAAGCGCGGCGCAGGTTCGATGCAGCGAGATCGGCATTGCCCTCGGTTGCCTTCGATCAGCAAAGGTTAGACTTCCTGCTTGCCAAGCGCGACGAGTTGCTGGGATTGGCGGCGCATGTCGCGGGCGAGAAAGCCACAAATGCGGCAACCGGTGCATCATGGGCCTAGATGACGATTTCGAATTCGATGCACCCGATACGGTGCTAGCAGCCCCCGATGATGCAGCTGATCGGCTGACAATCGAAATTGACGGTTGGGAAGGACCGCTCGACCTGCTGTTGTCGCTGGCGCGAACGCAAAAGGTCGATTTGCGCCAGATTTCGATACTGCAACTGGTTGAGCAATATCTTGGATTTATCGAAAACGCCCGCACGCTGAAGCTCGAGCTTGCGGCCGATTACCTCGTGATGGCAGCCTGGCTGGCTTATTTGAAATCCGCCCTCCTGCTTCCCAAGGATCCGGAAATCGATCCGTCGCCCGAAGAATTGGCGCTGCGCCTGCAACTCCGGCTTGAGCGGCTTAACGCGATGCGCGAAAGCGGCGCGCGGTTGATGGCGCGCGACCGGATCGGCCGTGATATCTTCCTGCGAGGTGCCCCTGAAGGCTTGCGCGTCGTGCGCACCACAGCCTGGGATTGCAATTTCTTTGAACTGATATCGGCCTATGGCCAGATCCAGGCGCGCAATGCGCCGGTGATGCATGTGGTCAAGAGGCGCGCGGTGATGACGCTTGAAGAGGCGCTCGATCGCGTTTCCGCCATGCTCGGCCATGCGCTCGATTGGACGCAGTTGGAAGAATTCCTGCCTCCCGATGCCGAACCGGCATTGCGCCGTTCGGCACTGGCGTCGAGTTTCCTCGCCATGCTTGAACTGGCGAAACAGGGGCGGGTGGAGTTGCAGCAGGAAGCGAATTTCGGGCCGTTGATGGTCAAGTCGCGGGCAGGGGCAAAGGCATGATGATCGAACATGATCCGGCGGTTAGGGCGGTCGAGGCAACCTTGTTTGCATCCGATACGCCAATGACGGTTGACCAGATTCGTGCTTATGTCGGGGAAGAGGTTGATGTTGCCGACGCACTCACCAAGCTTGAAGGGCATTATCAGGGAAGGGGCATCGAACTCGTCAAGCGCGGCAAGACCTGGCATTTCCAGACTGCCGCCGATCTGGCGCATCTGCTCCGTCGTGAACGCGAGGAAAGCCGCAAGCTCAGCCGCGCTGCTGTCGAAACTCTGGCGATTATCGCCTATCATGAGCCGGTCAGTCGCGCCGAAATCGAGGCCATTCGCGGGGTGCAGATTTCAAAGGGTACGCTCGACGTGTTGATGGAGGCCGGCTGGGTGCGCCCGGCAGGCCGCCGCGAAGTCCCCGGACGGCCGTTGATCTACGCAACAACCGGCGAATTCCTCACCCATTTCGGCTTGGCCTCGCGCCGCGACTTGCCCGGGCTGGCCGACCTCAAAGCGGCTGGTTTGCTTGATCCGGTCGATCTCGCATTGGAGGGATTGCAGGGGCTTTCTGCGGTCGAAAGCGGAGATATGCCAGAAGATGGTGACAGCGAACTGGAAATCGGAGAGGAAAGCGCTTAAATCCCATCAGCAACGGGGCTGCAATCGGCGCAGCAATAGGGGTTCGCCCCGCACGAGGAGTTTGGAAAATGGGTAGTTTCAGCATCTGGCATTGGCTGGTCGTCGGCATCATCATCTTGTTGCTATTCGGCAAGGGCCGTTTTTCGGACATGATGGGCGACGTCGCAAAGGGCATCAAAAGCTTCAAGAAGGGCATGGCCGAAGACGATGAAGCCAAGCCCGCGCCGCGCATCGACAATGCACAAGGCACGGTGGTCGATGCCGAAAAGCAGGCTGACAAGACCAGCTGATACGCTGATTTCGGCCTGAACCCGCATGTTCGATATCGCATCCGGCGAATTGCTCTTGGTCGCGCTGGTCGCCTTGCTGGTGATCGGGCCTAAGGATTTGCCGCGCGTGCTGCGTTATGTCGGCCAGTGGGTCGGCAAGGCACGCCGGATGGCCTCGCATTTCCGCAGTGGCATCGACGAAATGGTGCGCCAATCCGAACTGGAAGAGCTTGAGAAGAAATGGGCGGCCGAAAATGAACGTATCATGCGGGAGCATCCGCCAGTGCGCGAATATGATTCCCTTCCGCCCCCGGATTTAGCGGCCGATCCGGCCGACGCCCCGGCGGCAGCCGCCGAATCGAAACCATGAACGATATCGACGACAGCAAGATGCCGTTGCTCGATCATCTGATCGAACTACGCAACCGGCTGCTTTGGTGCGTGCTGGCGCTCGCGATATCCTTTGGTGTCTGTTTCTATTTTGCCGAGCCCATTTATGGCTGGCTCGTCCAGCCGCTTAAGAATGTCGGGCAGGACAAGCTGATTTATACCGATATCTTCGAAGCCTTTTTCGTGCAGGTGAAGGTTGGCTTGTTTGCCGCATTGATGGTCAGTTTTCCTGTTTTTGCGACGCAAATCTGGCGTTTTGTGGCGCCCGGGCTGTACCGGAATGAGAAAAAGGCGTTCCTGCCATTCTTGATGATGACGCCGGTGCTGTT
>DASUDM010000075.1:0-4979 GCA_036275575.1 Sphingorhabdus sp.
GTGCTTTTTGCAGAGCTGACACGCATCTGCAACCACATGCTCAACCTCGGTTCGCACGTCATGGACGTAGGTGCAATGACGCCGAACCTGTGGATGTTCGAATTGCGCGAGGATTGCCTCAACTTCTTCGAACGTGCATCGGGTGCACGTATGCACAGCGCGTGGTTCCGACCGGGTGGAGTCCACCAGGATGTGCCGCTCAAGTTGCTCACAGACATTGCCGAATGGTGCGAAACGCGTTTGCCGAAACTGTTTGGTGATGCTGTCAGCCTTGTGGCCGACAACCGCATCTTCAAACAGCGCAACGTCGATATCGCTGTCGTCAATAAGGAAGACGCGCTGAAATGGGGCTTTTCAGGCCCGATGATCCGCGCAGCTGGCATCCCTTGGGATATCCGCAAATCGCAGCCTTATGATGTGTATGACCGGATGGAATTCGACATTCCCGTCGGCACCAACAGCGACTGCTATGATCGCTTCATGGTCCGCGTCGAGGAAGTCTACCAATCCGCGCGCATCATCAAGCAGTGCATCAAGGATATGCCCGAAGGCCCGGTTGCCTCGACCGACCGCAAGGTCGTGCCACCGAAGCGCGGCGAGATGAAGGCATCGATGGAAGCGCTGATTCATCACTTCAAGCTCTATACCGAAGGTTTCCACGTGCCTGCCGGCAGCGTTTATGTCGCGACCGAAAGCCCGAAAGGTGAATTCGGCGTCTATCTCGTCAGCGATGGCAGCAACAAACCCTATCGTTGCAAGATCCGCCCGACTGCCTTCAGCCACCTTCAGGCCATGGAAATGATGTCGAAGGGCCATATGCTCGCCGACACCACCGCGATCCTTGGCGCAATGGATATCGTGTTCGGGGAGTGTGACCGGTGAGCAAACTGGCAATCGCCGAACAGATGATCGCACATTACAACGCGCAGGATGCCGATGCCTATGTCGCGCTGATGACCGATGATGCCTGCGAAGCCGGTTATCGCGGGGCGGTCGTCCGAGAAGGCAAGGAAGGCACGCGTGCAGGCCTGAAGGCGATGTTTGCCGAATTTCCGGAGAACCGCGCGGAAATCCTCAAAGGATATGAATTGGGCGATTTCGTCGCCCTGCATGAGCGCGTCTATCGCTCTGTCGCTGCCGAGCCATTCGAAGTAATGTCGATTTACAGTTTTGAAGGCGACAAAGTGTCGCGCGTGGAGTTTGTCCGATAATGGCTGACGTTGTCCACATTCCCGACGAAGCCGAAGTCCGCGCCAAATGGGGCGGCTTCGCGTTTACGGCGGCGAACAAGAAAAAAGCCGACGGCTATATCGCGCGCTACCCTGACGGTCGCCAGCAGTCGGCGGTGATGGCGCTGCTCGACCTTGCCCAGCGCCAGGTTGGGGAAGAGACCAAGACACAGGGCTGGCTGCCAGTTCCCGTGATTGAATATGTCGCCGCATATCTGGGCATGCCCTATATGCGCGCTTACGAAGTTGCGACCTTCTACACCATGTATAACCTCGCGCCGGTCGGCCGTTATCATGTGCAGGTGTGCGGCACGACACCCTGCATGCTGCGTGGGTCGGATGATGTCATGGCGGCCTGCAAAAACAAGGGGTTGGTTAAAGGTGGCACCACGCCCGATGGTTTGTTCACCTTGAACGAAGTCGAATGTCTTGGCGCCTGCGCCAATGCGCCGATGGTCCAGATCAACGACGATAATTTCGAAGACCTCACCTATGACAGCATGTCGGCGTTGCTCGACGCGTTGGCGAATGGGAAACCGGTGAAGATCGGCCCTCAAATCGATCGCCAAGTCAGTTGCCCCGAAGGCGGCCCGACGACGCTGAAAGAAATGGTCGACGCCAACCATGATTACAGGAAGGCATGGAAATGAGCCTTCAGGACAAAGACCGCATCTTCACCAACCTTTATGGCTTTCAGGATTGGGGGCTTAAGGCAGCGCAAAAGCGTGGCGATTGGGACAAGACGAAGGATCTGCTGAAGATCGGGCCCGATGCGATTATCGAGGTAATCAAGGCGTCCGGCCTGCGCGGGCGTGGCGGGGCAGGCTTCCCGACTGGCATGAAGTGGAGCTTCATGCCCAAAAACCCGACACCGGAGCGGCCGAGCTTCCTCGTCATCAATGCTGATGAATCCGAGCCCGGTTCGTGCAAAGACCGCGAAATCATCCGCCATGATCCGCACAAGCTGATCGAAGGCGCGCTGGTTGCCGGTTTCGCGATGCGCGCCCGCGCCGCGTACATCTATATTCGCGGTGAATATATTTACGAAGCCAAGATCCTCGAAGCTGCAGTGGCAGAGGCCTATGCCGCAGGCTTGATCGGCAAGAATGCGGCCAAATCCGGCTATGACTTCGACGTTTTCGTCCACCGCGGTGCAGGCGCCTATATTTGCGGCGAAGAAACCGCAATGATTGAAAGCCTTGAGGGCAAAAAGGGCCAGCCGCGGCTGAAGCCTCCTTTCCCCGCGGGGGCCGGCCTTTATGGCTGCCCGACGACCGTCAACAATGTCGAAAGCATCGCAGTTGCGCCGACGATCCTGCGACGCGGCGCAGAATGGTTCAGCTCTTTCGGGCGCGAAAACAACAAGGGCACCAAGCTTTTCCAGATTTCCGGCCACGTGGAAAAGCCCTGCGTGGTTGAGGAAGCGATGAGCATTCCCTTCCGCGAGCTGATCGAAAAACATTGCGGCGGTATTCGCGGTGGCTGGGACAATTTGCTTGCCGTGATTCCGGGTGGATCCTCGGTACCTTTGGTGCCTGCGGCGCAAATCATGGATGCGCCAATGGACTTTGATGGCTTGCGTGAACTGGGCTCCGGCCTCGGCACCGCCGCCGTCATCGTGATGGACAAATCCACTGATATCGTCCGTGCGATTTCGCGCCTGTCCTATTTCTACAAGCATGAAAGCTGCGGCCAATGCACGCCGTGCCGCGAAGGTACGGGCTGGATGTGGCGCGTGATGGAACGCTTGCGCGAAGGCAAGGCCGATGTGTCGGAAATCGATACTTTGTTCCAGGTGACTAAACAGGTTGAAGGCCACACGATTTGCGCGCTGGGCGATGCTGCAGCTTGGCCGATCCAGGGCCTTATTCGCCACTTCCGTCCAGAGCTCGAGCGTCGGATTGCCGAACATGGCGGTATGCTGGAGGCGGCAGAATGAAGCGCCTGACTTTGGCTGTCTTGCTGGGAGCCATTCCAGCCACTCTCAGCGCTCAAAGCGCTCCTCCTGCTTCTGCGCCATCGGCGAGCGTACCAACCAGTATGGGGCGCTGGGATGAGTATCAAAAGCGCCAGGAGCGAGCTGAGCGTAAGGAAAAGTTGGACGACGAGCGGTTTGGAACGACCAAACCTGCTTCGGTCGCGGCAGGGAATCTGGTTCCCAAGCAACAAGTCATCAATGATTTTGCGGCCTGTATCTGGCGGACTGCTCCCGAAAAGGCGCGCGCGGCACTCGGGACCGCGATTGACACCTCTGCCGAACGCGCTGCTCTGAAATCGGTTGCTTATCTGGATAGCTGCAGTGATCTGCCTTTCATCAGCGGACGCAGCGGGGAATTCAGGGGGGCATTGGCCGAAACGGGTATCCATGCGGATAGCGCACGTGCTGCAAGACTGGCTGCCATGGCGCCAGCCGTGGTCAATCGCGTACCTGTTGCAACTGGTCGGGCCTTTGTTGCGAGTTACTCCGGCTGTGTCGCGTCTGCCGATCCTGCCAAATCGCTGGCCTTGCTCTCAACGCCTGTCGGTTCGTCCAGCGAAACAGCGGCCATCCAATCCTTGGGAACGGCATTGATGGGCTGCATGCCTGAAGAAGCACAGTATCGCATCGACGTCCGCGATGTTCGTAATCACATCGCCGACGCATTGTATCGAATGAGTGAGGTGTCGGGTGCCTAAAGTCACCGTAGACGGCGTTGAAATCGAAGTCCCGCAGGGTGCTACCGTCCTGCAGGCTTGCGAGCTTGCCGGTAAAGAAATCCCGCGCTTTTGCTATCATGAGCGGCTGAGCATTGCGGGCAACTGCCGCATGTGCCTGGTTGAAGTGAAGCCCGGCCCGCCCAAACCGCAGGCCAGTTGCGCACTTCCTGCTGCCGAAGGCCAGGAAATCCGTACCGACAGCGAAATGGTCAAAAAAGCGCGTGAAGGGGTGATGGAATTCCTGCTCATCAACCACCCCCTCGATTGCCCGATTTGCGACCAGGGCGGCGAATGCGATTTGCAGGACCAGTCGGTCGCCTATGGCCGCGGCGCCTCACGCTATGACGAGAATAAGCGCGCGGTGACCGAGAAATATATGGGCCCCATCGTCAAGACGGTGATGACCCGCTGCATCCAATGCACCCGTTGCGTGCGCTTTGCCGAAGAAGTGGCTGGTATTGAAGAAATCGGCGCGATCTATCGCGGCGAGAATATGCAGATCACCAGCTATCTCGAACGTGCGGTGACGAGCGAGCTTTCGGGCAATGTCGTCGACTTGTGCCCAGTCGGTGCGCTGACCAGCAAGCCCTATGCGTTCAACGCACGCCCTTGGGAACTGAAGAAGACGCCAGCGATCGACGTGATGGACGCGGTTGGCACCAATATCCGTCTCGATAGCCGGGGCAGGGCAGTGCTGCGCGCGGTTCCGCGTATCAACGAAGACGTCAATGAAGAGTGGGCACATGACAAGACCCGCCACGCCGTTGACGGCCTCACCCATCGCCGCCTCGATAAGCCCTATGTCCGCAAGGATGGCAAGCTGGTCGCAACAAGCTGGCAGGAGGCATTTGACGCGATCAAGGCCAACTGGTCGGGCGACGCTGCCGTTGTTGCAGGCGATATGGTCGATTGCGAAACGATGTTCGCCGCGCGCGAATTGGCGGGAAGCACAATGCTTGAAGGTCGCCAGACCGGCCTTGCCTATGACACGTCGTCGCTGTCGGCGGTCAATTTCAACACCACCATTGCGGGCATCGAAAATGCCGATGTGAT
>DASUDM010000076.1:0-6311 GCA_036275575.1 Sphingorhabdus sp.
GAAATTGGGCATGAACTTATTCACCGGGTCGAGGTAGGCGGGGTCAAGCTCTTGGTCGAGGTTGAGTTCCGACCAATCCGCCCGGTAGTTTTCGACGCCAGCCTGCCACATGGTTATGTTTCATGGGGCGACGATAATTCCTGTCTTGGGATCGGCTTGGCCGCTCAATACTTCGTGATAAGCCTGAAGGGCGCCTTCGCTGCCGCTGCGCTTGTCGATGCTGGCGATCGAAGGGGCAACTTCCATAAAGCCCAGCCAGGCAGTCGCGATGCGTTCGCCAAATCCACGTGCCCCCCAGTCGGCGATGCGTTTCTGGCTGCGACCGGGGGCGAAAAAGCCTTCGCGCGGCGCGCCGGGAAGATCACCCATTTCAGGGGCTGCATCCCAGTGCGATTTGCCGACGATCATCGAATATTTGAGGGCATCTCCGAAATGCGTGTGGACGGCCCGTGTCACTTCGCCGCTGCCTGCCATGTCGACCAAAGCGGAGGGCACAGATGCGTCGAGGCTGGCGATATCGTCATAGGCAATCACTTGGTCGTAAATGCCGAGGTCCGCCAGCCCGGCAGCATTCGCCTTGCTGGTAAGGCCGATGGTGCGCGGACGCTCGGCGCGTTGTTTCATCGCATGCGCGAGGCCAATGGCGGTCTTACTCGACGCACTGGCGATCAGCAGCTGCTGCGCACCATAATCGCCTTCATCCTCTAACTGGTCGGCAATCAGCCAACCGGTGAGGAACAATGGCCGGAAAACGGGCCAGTAATCATGATGCTCGGGCTTGTAGTCCGGAATAGCTTCGATGCGCTGATACTGGTTGTAGATCGGCGGCAAAGTGGTGCGCCGCGGCGTCACGTCGACAAAGCTGCCGCCACCGATATGGCCCGGCATCAACACCGCATGGCTCGCCATCGGATAATAGCCATAATAGCGATCTCCTGGGGCCACGCCTTCGATGTCGCTCACCAATACGGTCGCGAAACCCCACACCGGAAGTCGTCCAGGAACGCCGCGTTCGGCGTAGAAATCCCAATAGCCCTGCTCATTACCGAACAAACCAGCAGGTTTGCCAAAAACGGCATAGGTCACATTATTGGCTGTCATCGCATAGCTATCGACATGCACCAGTATCTCGCCGGGGCCTACCGCTGTATCGGCGCTCACAACTTCGGTTTTGCTGACATCATCGCGATCGATGTCGATGGCCCATGCTGTATTGGTCATAATCTATCCTATCGTTGTCCCGAACAATGAGCCGATCGCTGCTGTCGCTGCCATGGCGACCGCTCCCCAGAAAGTTACCCGCAACACGCCCTTGCCAATCGGCGCGCCGCCCGCTTTTGCGCCCACTATCCCCAATATTGCAAGAAAGAGCAGCGAAGCGCCCGAGACAATCCATGTCAGCGATGGCCCGGGAAATAGGGGAACCAATATCAGAGGCAGCGCTGCCCCCGCAGCAAATGCGGCGGCCGAGGCAAGCGCTGCCTGAATCGGCCGTGCCGACATCTGGCTGGTCAAGCCCAGCTCATCGCGCAAATGGGTTTCGAGCGCGTTGCCTTCCATCAGCTTGTCGGCAACCTTTTCTGCGAGATCGCGATCAAGCCCGCGTTTTTCGTAAATCCCGATCAGTTCTTCCCGCTCGAATTCGGGCTGGGTTTCCAGCTCTTTCGTCTCGCGCGCGATGTCCGCCTTTTCGGCATCGCCTTGCGAACTGACAGAGACATATTCGCCGGCAGCCATCGACATCGCGCCAGCAACCAGCCCGGCGATACCCGTTACCAATATGCTCGATTGCGCAGCACCTGCGGCCGCCACCCCGGCAATCAGGCTGGCGGTGGAAACGATACCGTCATTCGCGCCTAATATCGACGCGCGCAACCAACCGATCCGGTCGATAACATGGGCTTCGATATGCAGGCGCGACATCGGGCGAGTTTCAATATTGAAGTTTCAGGCCGGGGCGGTTCCAGCGCGTCTTCACCAGACGGCCGCTTCCCGACAGCGTGATATAGGCATCCATCATGTCATCGCCGCCAAAGGCGATGTTGGTGGTGAAGATATCATCGGTCGCGACAAATTCGACCAACTCGCCGTGCGGAGAAATCACGCTGATCCCGCACTCGCCGATGGTCGCAACGCAGATATTGCCATTCGCCTCCATCGCAAGGCTATCGAAGAATTTGTACCCGGCCGGGCGATAGAGGGGGATGCCCGGGCCGCCAGGTCCGGCGTCAGGGGCGACCTTGCCGGGGGCGGTGATGTTGAATTTCATCAACCTGCATGTGTAAGTTTCCGCAGCATAGAGCGCGCTTCCATCGGGCGCGAGGCCGACGCCATTAGGGTTGTTTGATGGGAAGATCACTTCTTCCAGATGACTGCCATCAGCTTTCGCGTAGAAGATGCCAACAATGTCGTGGCAGCGCTTGGCATAATCGACCTTGCCATGGTCGGTGAACCAGAAGCCGCCATGCTCGTCGAAAACGATGTCGTTGGGCCCGCGCAGCACACAGCCGAAATCGCCCGATTTATAAAGCACTTCCACCAAGCCGGTTTCGATATCGATCCGCTCGATACGGCCGCCCGAATAATCATTGGCGATGCCGTGGGGAGCAAGATAGCCATTGGCCTCGACATATTCGAACCCGCCATTGTTGCAGCAATAGAGTTTGCCATCAGGGCCAAGGGCAAGCCCGTTGGGCCCACCACCTACCGTCGCCACCGTTTCCTTGGATCCATCGGGTCTGACCCGCGTAATCGTTCCGCGCGCAATCTCGGTCAGGATGACGCTGCCGTCGGGCATGACCACCGGCCCTTCAGGAAAGCGAAGCCCGTCGGTGATGGTTACCAGTTCTGCCATTTTTATTCCTCCCATGCTCTCTCACCGCCCAAGCTGGCAGCAGGAAGAGCATTTGGGAAGCCCGATTTTGAAAGTCAGGCGGCGTCTTTGCGGCTTGACGCTACGGTTTGCAGGCGCGCCTTGCCGGACCGTTTTTCGGCGTAGAGCGCTGTATCGGCTGCGTGCAGAACTTCGCGAATCGTGTCGCCATCATCGGGGAACATCGCATAGCCAAGGCTTGCGGCAACCGGCAGCTGATGGCCATCAAGATCGATCGGCCTGCATAGCGCGGCGAGCATTGCCGTTGTCCGCGCCGAAAGTTCTGCTTTGCCCTCGATGTTCCGGAACAGGATGATGAACTCGTCTCCACCCAACCGGCCGACACTGTCACCCGCTTCCGCTGCATCGGCAAGGCGGGCGCCCACACCCAACAGCATCAGATCGCCGCTGTGATGGCCCAGGCTATCGTTGACCTGCTTGAAGCCGTCAAGGTCAAGCAAGGCAATGCCAAAACGCGCATTTTGATATGATGGCCCGTCAAGCTCGGCCTCGATCGACGCCATGATGGCGCGGCGATTGGGAAGGCCGGTCAGCGGATCGGTATCGGCAAGTTCGCGTATCTGCTGTTCAAGGAACAAGCCTTCGATCAACCGGTCATATTGGGCTGTGACGAAACGAACCATGAGCGCTTCGACGCTCAGCATGGAAATGCCCAGCATCTTGGCATTGAAATCGCCCGCGATTATCATCGACAACGCGACAGGTGTAATCCCGATCACAAGTACGCCTATGGCTGCAGGTCGCAGAGTATATAGGCAGTGGGCGATTGCGGTCGCACCAAAGGCAAGCGAGACCGGTATCAACGTTTCAAATGCGAAAGTGCCGGCGACATAGGTGAAAGAGGCTGCGAGACCCAGCAGGCCCATCATCCCGACCGAAAGCCCTACATTCGCCTTGATGATAACCGGCACCTTTTCCAGCGGCACCGGCTTTTCCAAAAGCCGCCGCCAGACGGTCATCCGCGCGAAGCAATAGAGAATCAGGCCTGACATCCAGGCATAATTCTTCAAGGGAACGCCGTTGCTCCAGCAAACAGCCATCACAATGCAGGTGTTGAGAGCTGCGACGGCCAACAACATCGGCACTTGCGAACGCACATTATCGAGCTGTGCCGCATAAAGGGCGTTGCGTATCGATTTGGGTACAGGGGGCGCGAGCCATCGCCAGAGCCTTGAGGCCTGGAACCGTAACTTGGCTATCGATTGTGGTTTGCCCATTAAGCCGGAACATTAACCAGACCGGGTAAAGTACAGGTTAAAGCCACTGCCCTTTCCAACCACATCCAAAGCGCCTAGATGGATGGCAGACCAATCATCCAATCGCAGGACTTTCATGACACGCGAATATCAGGCGAATCTCGCCCTTTACATCGATGGCAGCTGGCGCTCGGGCGAAGGCCGCGGCGTGCATCAGGTGCTCAATCCCGCAACCGGCGAAGTGCTCGCAGAATTGCCGCTGGCAACCCCCGCAGACCTTGATGAAGCGCTTGCCGCATCTGCGAAGGGCTTTGCCCTATGGCGCGCGACAGACGTCAATGCCCGTGCGGCTGTACTTCACAAAACAGCGGCGCTTATCCGCGAACGGGCGGAGCATATCGCCACCCTTCTCACCATGGAGCAGGGGAAGCCGCTGGCCGAAGCGCGCACCGAAACACTCTCTTGTGCAGCAGTGTTCGAATATTGCGCTGAAGAGGCGAAGCGCAGTTATGGCCGCATCGCGCTGCGCCCCGCAGGCCAGCGTGCGATGGTGCTCAAGCAGCCCGTTGGCCCGGTTGCTTCACTCACACCCTGGAACTTTCCGGTGTCGCTCATGTCGAAAAAGGTTGCGGCTGCGCTCGCGACCGGATGTTCGGTGATCGCCAAACCCGCTGAAGAAACTCCGGGATCAACCAGCGAAATCATGCGCTGCATAGCCGATGCAGGTATTCCGGCGGGCGTTGCGCAGCTCGTATTTGGCGTTCCCGACATGGTCAGTCGCCAATTATTGGGCTCACCCGTTATCCGCAAATTGAGCTTCACCGGCTCAATCCCTGTGGGCAAGCATTTGATGAAACTCGCCGCCGACGGCGTGAAACGCGTGACGATGGAACTGGGCGGGCATGCGCCCGTGCTCGTTTTTGATGACTGCAACCTCGAAAAGACGCTCGACATTGTCGTCACGCAGAAATTCCGGAACGCCGGCCAAGTCTGCATCTCGCCGACGCGCTTTTATGTGCAGGAAGGTATTTATGACCGCTTTGTAGCGGGCTTCAACGAACGGACGGGCAAGGTAAAGGTCGGCAACGGGCTCGACGCCGATACCATCATGGGGCCGCTCGCCAATCCGCGCCGTCCGGCAGCAGTCGGTGCATTGGTACAGGATGCGATTGCCAAAGGCGCGCGCGTCGGCACCGGCGGCAATTCTGAAAATGGGGACGGTTTCTTCTTCCGCCCGACCGTTCTCTCCGACGTGCCACTCGAAGCGGATATCATGAGCAACGAGCCGTTCGGGCCCGTCGCGCTGATCAGGCCATTCGCGAAGTTCGACGACGGGATCGAACAGGCCAATCGCCTGCCCTTTGGCCTCGCCGCCTTTGTGCATACCGAAAATGGCCGCACGGCAAACATGGCTGGCGACCTGATCGAATCGGGAATGGTTGGAATCAACACCGCCGGCATTTCGATGCCCGACATGCCCTTTGGCGGCGTCAAGGAATCGGGTTTCGGCAGCGAGGGTGGGCCCGAAGGCCTTGAAAGCTATTATGTAACCAAGGCGATTCATCAGGCGTAATGAAGCGGCAGCTTTATCTTGCTGCCGGATGGGTTTCGGTCGGTTTGGGAACGGTAGGGATATTCCTTCCGATCCTGCCGACCGTGCCGTTCATGATCCTGGCCGCATTCTGCTTCGCGCGCAGCAGCCCTGCCCTCGAAGCCAAGCTGATGAACCACCCGAAATATGGCCACCACCTTGTCGCATGGCGAGAAAAAGGCGTGGTCAGCCGGCGTGCCAAATGGTCGGCGACTACCGCTTTCCTCGCAAGCGCACTGATCGGTGCATTGACGCTGAGCCCGCCATGGTCGCTATTGCCCGCAGCGGTCGGTCTGGTTTGTGGAACCTGGATCTGGCGCCGGCCTGAGGCCTAGCCCAGAGCTTCACGCACGATGGCAATCCCGGCTTCGCGCTGCGCCTTTAATTCCTGCTTGAGCACCACCGGATCGCGCGCAATGACAAAGCCGAAACTGACCCCACCTTCCTTTCCGATCGTCGCATGGTGCAGCTTGTGCGCCTGCACCAACCGCTTCGCATAGCCACTCTTGGGGACCCAGCGGAAATAGCGCTGGTGGACCAAACCGTCATGGATCAGTGTGTAGACGATGCCATAAAAAAGGATGCCGAGGCCAATCCATGTCCCTGGCTCCCAGGCTGACGCGCCCATCAC
>DASUDM010000077.1:0-3754 GCA_036275575.1 Sphingorhabdus sp.
CACTTGTCGCTTTTCCGTAACATAAATGAAGCATTGGGCTAAGCTAATAACAGGAGGCCCAATTGAGCGGTAGGAACGGGGGTAAACCCGAACCCAAGTCCATGGATTTCAAATATTTCAACCGCGAGATCAGCTGGTTGAAATTCAATCGACGCGTGCTTGAAGAAGCTGCCAACAGAAGCCATCCCTTGCTCGAACGGCTCCGCTTTCTCTCGATATCGGGCAGCAATCTCGACGAATTCTTCATGGTTCGTGTCGCAGGGCTCCGCGGACAGCAGATTCGGGGCATCGAAGAGCATTCGCTCGACGGAATGACCCCCGGCGAGCAGCTCGCGGCAATTTCGGAAGAAGCCGATGCGCTGATGGCAGATCAGCAGAAACTCTGGCAGCAATTGCGCAAGCAACTTGCAAAAGAGGGTATCTCTGTGATCGACCCAAGCGAAATAGGTCGCAAGGCCGAAGCCGCGGTCGAAAATCATTTTCGTGAGCAGATTTTGCCAGTCCTCACGCCGCAGGCGCTCGACCCGGCGCACCCCTTCCCGTTCATACCAAACCAAGGGCTAAGCCTCATCTTCGAGATGCGCCGGTTGCACGACAAGGAGCTGGTCCGCCAGCTGGTCATGATACCGTCCGCCCTGCCGCGATTCATTAGAGTTCCGGGCGCGCGGCGGCGGTTTGTACCAATCGAAGAATTGATCAAATCCTATGTCGGTTTGATGTTTCCGGATCACAAACTGCTGGCGGCAGGCGCGTTCCGCATCATTCGCGACAGCGATATCGAGGTGGAGGAAGAAGCGGAAGATCTTGTCCGATACTTCCGGAGCGCGATCAAGCGCCGTCGCCGTGGCCGGGTCATCCGATTGAAGATGCAGCGCGGGCTGCCTTCACGGATCCAGAAACTGATACGACGCGCATTAGGTGGTGAGGAATCGATTGTTACCGAAACCATCGGCTTCCTCGGCATCGGCGACCTCGCCCAATTGGTCGAAGAAGATCGCAAAGCATTGAAGTTCAAGCCATATACGCCCCGCTTTCCCGAACGCATCATGGAACAGGGTGGCGATTGCTTTGCCGCCATTCGGCAAAAGGACATCGTGGTCCATCACCCCTATGAAAGTTTCGACGTCGTGCTTGCCTTCCTGCAACAGGCGGCCGCCGATCCCGACGTAATCGCGATCAAGCAGACGCTCTACCGCGCCGGCAAGCAATCGGCCGTCATCCGTGCGCTTTGTGATGCTGCAGAAGCAGGAAAATCGGTGACTGCGGTGGTCGAGCTTAAAGCGCGGTTCGATGAAGAGCAGAACCTGATGTGGGCCTCGCAGCTCGAGAATTCCGGGGTTCAAGTCATCTACGGCTTTGTCGACATGAAGACGCATGCCAAAATTTCGCTCGTCGTGCGACGCGAAAATGGAGGGATAAAGACATATTGCCACTTCGGTACCGGCAATTACCATCCGATTACCGCCCGCATTTATACCGACCTCAGTTTTTTCACGGCGGATCCGCGTTTGGGGCGTGATGCAGGCCAGATATTCAATTTCGTCACCGGATATGTCGAACCGCACAATCTCGAAATGCTCTCGATGAGTCCGCTCGGCATGCGTGAGAAAATCATCGAGTTGATCGATGCTGAAATCGGTTTCGCCAAAGAAGGCAAGCCAGCCTCGCTTTGGGCAAAGTTGAATTCGCTCGTCGATCAGAAGATCATCGACAAGCTTTACGAAGCCAGCCAGCATGGCGTTGAAATCGACTTGGTCGTGCGCGGAATTTGTTGCTTGCGGCCTGGTGTAGCGGGGATGTCCTCGCGCATTCGTGTCAAATCCATTGTCGGGCGTTTTCTGGAGCACAGCCGGATCTGGGCGTTCGGTAACGGGCAGGAAATGCCGCACCCAGGCGCACGCGTTTACATTTCTTCGGGTGACTGGATGAGCCGCAATTTCGACCGCAGGGTGGAATATATGCTGCCAATCGAGAACCCGACCGTGCACGATCAGGTACTTGACCAGGTGATGGTCGCGAACCTGATTGACAACGAGCAAAGCTGGAGGCTGCTTCCCACAGGCGAGTATGAACGCATCAAGGCACGGGGCCGGCGTTTCAACCTACATCAATATTTCATGACCAACCCTTCGCTTTCCGGGCGCGGCGGCGCATTGGCCGAACGCAACGACGTTCCAAAGCTGGACCTGGTAAGACAGTAAGCTTATCCACTTTCCATGATCCAATCTCCTCGCGCCGTTATCGACATCGGGTCGAACGCTATCCGGCTGGTCGTCTACGGAGGCCCACCCCGGGCCCCCATGCCGATTTACAATGAGAAGGCGCGTATTTCGCTTGGCGACAGCGTTTCCAAGGCCGGAATCATTACGGACGAAATTCTCGATCAAGCGTTGGCAGCGCTTGTTCGCTTCAAGTCCCTGACAGAGGCGATGAAAGTCGGACAACTGCGCATTGTCGCGACCGAAGCAACGCGCCGTGCCAAAAATGGCGGCGATTTCCTTTTGCGAGCTGCAAAAGCCGGTGTTCCAATCGACCTGATCAGCGGCGAAGAGGAGGCGCGGGCTTCGGCGCTGGGTGTAATCTGCGACATGCCTTGGGCGACGGGCTATGTTGCCGACCAAGGTGGCGGAAGCCTTGAACTCGCAAAGGTCGTAGCAGGTGAACCACGCGAACCCATATCGATGCCGTTTGGAACGATCCCGCTAACCAATGACGGCAATTGCCATTCCAAACAACTTGCCCGCGATATTGAAGAGCAGTTGGAAGAAGAAAGCTCTTTCAAAATTGAAAAGGGTTTGCCGCTGCATCTGGTTGGCGGGGCATGGCGGACGCTGGCGCAATTGCATATGCAGGTTACCGACTATCCACTGACTATCCTGTCCAACTATTCGATGCCTGCCAATGCGGGTGAAGTTCTGGCCGAAGTCGTGGCGGATAAGGGCAAGATGGAACAAACGGGTGTTGTTTCGGGAGCGCGGCTTCCTTTCATGCCTGCAGCGCTGGCAACGATGGAGGCTTTGACAAGGATATTCAGCCCGTCTGAAGTCATCGTCAGCGTCTACGGGTTGCGCGAAGGCTTGCTGTTTGACCATTTAAGCGCCGAAGCCAAATCAGAAGATCCATTGATTGCGGCGGCGCGACACGAAGGCGCCCGGCTATCCCGATTTGCCTATCATGGCGACGGCATCGCAAACTGGATCGCTCCATTGTTTCAGGACGATTCCGATCAGCTTCGCCGATTGCGTGACGCGGTTTGCCTGCTTGCCGATAGCGCCTGGAACAGCCACCCTGAATACCGCGCCGAACATGCCGCCGAGCTTGCTCTCGAGGGAAATTGGCCGGGGGTTACAGCAGCTGATCGCGCAATCATGGCTGCCGGGCTTTATGCCGCATATGGCGGACGCAAGCCCAGACCACCGCTATTGTCTTTACTCGCACCAGTTGAACAATTGGACAGGGCGACGCTATGGGGCCTCGCTGTCCGTCTCGCCCAGCGCCTTGATGGAGGAACCGGCATGGGGCTTGAGGGTGTGACTCTCAAAAGAGAGACGAAGGGACTTTCGCTGGAATATGCGCCCAGCTTCCGTCACCTCGAATCCTCCACCGTCAAGAGGCGGCTTAAACATCTGAACGAAGCTTTCGCCGCAGCGACAGGCAGATCAGAATAAAGCTTTCAAGACATCGGCCCAGGAAAGATATTTGAAATTCTGCGTTTCGGGATTGTTGTCGCCATCTTGCACTACAAGAAGCCCGT
>DASUDM010000078.1:0-2695 GCA_036275575.1 Sphingorhabdus sp.
CTGGCAATTCTGGCGCAACACGCAGGATGCTGATGTTGGGCGCTTCCTGAGGCTTTTCACCGATATCGAACTCGCAGAAATCGAGCGGCTGGAGCAACTTCAGGGTTCCGAAATCAACGATGCCAAGAAGATCCTGGCCGATGCTGCAACGACCATGGCGCACGGCGCGAATGCCGCGCTGGCAGCGGCAGAGACCGCTCGAAAAACCTTTGAAGAAGGTTCGGGCGGCGAAGCGTTGCCCTCCATTTCCGTTAGCGATTCGTCGATCGCTCTGGTCGATGCGATGGTCGATTTGGGCCTCGTTACGTCCAAGAAAGAGGCACGCCGCATGATCGCGGGAGGCGGTGCGCGTATCGATGGCGAAGCGGTTTCGGATGAAAATGCTCTGATTTCAAACGGAAACGCCACCGTTCGCATATCAGCCGGCAAAAAGAAGCACGGCCTGATCGAATTTTCATGAACTTGGTAAAGATTGCCGCCTCGGATTTTACCTTTTCTTTGTAAAATCCTGCCAAACCGATCCTGCGACCCCGTCGAAACAGGATTAAGTGGATATGGCACAACCGGCTATTGATGATAATTACGATCTGCGTCGCGCAGCACGCCACCGTGCCAGCTATGACGTTCTTGCTGACAGCAAGAAGCATGGAGAGCAGAAGCTGCATATCGCCAATATCTCGGCGCATGGTTTCATGATCGATAACAACAAGGTTTTCGAACATGGCGACCGCATCGAACTCCGCCTGCCAGTTGTTGGTCGCATCGAAGCCCACCTGATCTGGTCGGTCGACGGACGCGCTGGTTTCCAGTTTGAACGAGTCGTCCGCCTGCCCGATTTCATGGCGCTTATCGACGTGGTCAGCCCAAAGCTGCGCTAACCACCGCGAAGCGTCGCCAGACCGGCGTCTCTTTCAAACAGATATAGTGCAATACGGGCCGCCGCACCGCGGGGCCCATCCAGCCCTCCATCCCTGTCTATCAGCAGGCGGGCATCGTCCGATGCAGCGGTAATCAGTTCGCGCACCTGCTCGTCTGTCGCCACCCGAAACGGGCTTTCCCCCGACTGCCGGGTGCCAAGTAACTCTCCAGCCCCGCGCAGCTTCAAATCCTCTTCGGCGATCCGGAAGCCGTCATTGGTTTCGCGCATCAGCGCCAAGCGCGCGCGTGCGGTTTCGCTGATCTGACTCGATCGGACGAGAATGCAGGATGATTTCTCGCTCCCCCGCCCAACCCGACCGCGAAGCTGGTGCAATTGCGCAAGCCCGAAACGGTCCGACGCTTCAACAATCATCAGGCTGGCATTGGGAACATCGACACCCACTTCGATAACGGTCGTCGCCACCAGCAGCCGGGTTTTGCCAGCAGCAAAGGCCTCCATGACGGCGTCCTTCTCTGGACCTTTCATCCGCCCGTGGACCAAGGCAACCTGATCGCCAAAGCGGAGCCGCAACATCTCCGCGCGCTGTTCAGCCGCTGCCAGTTCGCTTCGCTCACTCTCTTCCACAAGCGGACAAACCCAAAAAGCCTGCCTGCCCGAGGCAAGGTGACGGGCAACGCCATCAATCAATTCGGGTAACCGCTCTTCGGATATGACCCTAGTTTCAACGGGGGTTCGCCCCGGAGGCATTTCATCGATTTGCGAAACATCCATCTCGCCATAACAAGCAAGCGCCAGGCTACGGGGAATGGGGGTTGCCGTCATCACCAAAAGATGCGGCACACCCTGCCCCTTGCGCGACAGCATCAAACGCTGGCTAACACCAAACCGGTGCTGCTCGTCAATTATCGCCAAGGCGAGCGCTTTATAGGTGACCGCTTCCTGGAAGATCGCGTGGGTGCCAACGAGGATGTCGATCGAGCCATCCGCAAGGCCCATCAGCACCGATTCCCTGACCCGCCCCTTCTCACGACCGGTGAGTATCGCAATATTTACTGGAAGGCCCGCTAGCGAAGCCTGCAAGTTTGCGAAATGTTGCCTTGCAAGAATTTCGGTTGGCGCGAGCATTGCCCCTTGCTTGCCGCTTTCGACAGCCCGAAGCAGAGCGTGGAGTGCAACCATTGTCTTGCCCGAACCGACATCGCCTTGCAGCAAGCGCAACATCGGCCGCGACTGCGCCAAATCCCCTTCAATCTCACCGATGACCCTTCGCTGTGCACCAGTGAGCGCAAAAGGCAGGTGCAGCTGCGATACCAAACGCCCATCACCTTCAATCGGCGGGCCCTTGCGGCGGTCCAATGCCGCGCGAACAAGCCGCATGGCGAGTTGGTTGGCGAACAACTCGTCATAAGCGAGGCGATCACGCGCAGTTTTGTCGTCACGTTGGTGCACGGTCGAAAGCGACTGGTTCCAGCTCGCCCAGTTCTTTGACGCAGCCAACGAAGGTTCAATCCACTCCGGAAGGGTGGGTAGCCGCTCTAGCCCTTGCAGCACCAAAGCATGCAGCCGGTTGCTGGTGATCCCCTCCGACAACGGATAGACCGGCTCAACCAGAGCGACCGGCTTCGCATCGCCAACAGGCGCAATATGATCGGGATGGACGATTTGCAGTTCATCGCCATAGCGTTCGAGCTTGCCCGAAACGACGCGCGTTTCGCCGACGGGCATTTGCTTCTTTGCCCAGCTTCCAGTGCGACCAAAGAAGGTCAGAGTCAGGTAATTACCTTCGCTATCGACGCCGTGGATACGCAACGGGCT
>DASUDM010000079.1:0-11650 GCA_036275575.1 Sphingorhabdus sp.
CGTCCCTGCCGACACGCCGGGCTTTGAGGTGGGCGAATATCTGTGGACGTTCAACATGCCGACCGATCACCCCAAGGTCGCGCTTAAAGACGTCTGGATTCCGGGGCATATGGTGCTGGGTGATCTGGACTATGGCCTCGCGCTCGCACAACATTTCGTGCACGAAAACCGAATTCGGCAGGCTGCATCGTCGCTGGGCGCGGCGCAATATTGCATCAACGAAGCGGTCAAATATGCGCGGGAACGCAAACCCTTTGGCAAGCCGCTTGCGGTCAATCAGGCAATCCAGTTCCCGCTGGTTGAGCTGCACACCGAGGCAGCGATGCTGCGGCAGTTGATCTATGCCACCAGCGCCAAGATGGATACCATGCCCAAGCCCGAAGTGGCCAAGCAGCTCTCCGACGTAATCTCGATGTGCAACTATCGCGCAAACCGCCTTGTTTGCGATGCGGCGGACCGGGCGATGCAGGTGCATGGAGGCATCGGCTATTCGCGGCACAAACCGTTCGAGCATATCTATCGCCACCACCGCCGCTATCGCATCACCGAGGGTGCGGAAGAAATTCAGATGCGCAAGGTGGCCGGTCATCTGTTCGGTTTCATGAGCAAGGGCTGATGCAGCAAGCGCAGGATTTTCGGGACGAGAGCGAGGCAATCCACGCCTTGCTCTCGCCGCTTGCAGATGCGGACTATGCGAAGCCGACCCTGTTTAAGGGCTGGACGATCGATGAAGTCCTGCGCCACCTGCACGTCTGGAATATCGCCGCTGATCTGGCGCTGAGCGATGCAGAGGCTTTTCGGGCGTTTCTAGGGCAGATGGCAGCCGGTATTCGCGGCGGCCGACTGCCCGATTTCGAAAAGCAATATCTCGAAGGGCTGTCGGGTACAAAGTTGCGCGATGCCTGGATAGCGCAGGTCCGCGAAATGACACCGCGCTTTGCCAATGCAGATCCGAAAATGCGGGTGCTGTGGGTGGGGCCGGATATGAGCGTCATCAGCTCGATCACGGCCCGCTTGATGGAAAGCTGGGCGCACGCGCAAGCCGTGTATGATGCGCTAGGCGCAGATCGCGTCGATGCCGACCGCATCGGCAATATCGTGCGGTTGGGGGTCAACACCTATGGCTGGACATTCAAGAACCGCAAGGAAGAGCCACCAGGCCCGATGCCGCGGCTGAAACTTGCCGCCCCATCAGGTGCGGTCTGGGAATATGGTGAGGGTGAAGACTTGATCGAAGGTAGTGCTTCCGAATTCTGCCAGGTCGTCACGCAATGCCGGAATATCGGTGATACGTCGCTGAAAGTCAGTGGCCCCGTCGCGACGCGATGGATGGCAATTGCGCAATGTTTTGCCGGTCCGCCGCAGGATCCGCCCCCGGTCGGTGCGCGCCACAAGGCGTAAATAAGCTCTCATCCCGTCGACAAGGTTCTGGACGCTTGCCACGAATCCGCTAGAGAGACGGGCGATGGACGAGAGTGCGCCAACCAATGTGAGATACAAGCTATCCCGAAGCGCGGGGGGGCTTTGGGAACAGCTTCAGGCCAATTGGCAGAAGAAATGGTTCCGGCTGGGCGCTTATGCGGTCGGCGGGCTTGTGCTTGGCTATATCCTGCTATGGGCCGTTTTGCTGCGCAACTTGCCCGATGCCGATGCACTGGTTGAATATGAATCGCCTCTGCCTACCGTGGTGCGCGATATCAATGGCGAGCCGTTCCACAGCTATGCGCGCGAACGCCGCGTGCAGTTGGAATATGCCGACTTTCCGCCCATGCTCATTCGGGCTTATCTCTCGGCAGAGGACAAGAATTTCTTCAGCCATGGCGGCATCGATTATATCGGCATCGTCGTTGCGGTTTTTGACAATTTGACCAGCTCGGGCCGTTCGCGCGGGGCTTCGACGATCACCCAGCAGGTGGCGAAGAACCTGCTACTTACCAATGAATATAGCTACACGCGCAAAATCAAGGAAGCGATCCTCGCCTATCGCATCGAAGGCGCGCTGAACAAGCAGCAGATCCTCTCGCTGTACATGAACGAGATCGCACTGGGCCGGCAGGCTTTTGGCGTGGAGGCTGCGGCGCAGGCCTATTTCGGCAAAAGCGTGGACGCGCTCGAATTGCACGAAATGGCATTTCTTGCGGCTTTGCCGAAGGCGCCCGAACGCTATAGCCGTGCCGAGCATGAGCGTGCCGCAATCGCCCGCCGGAACTGGATTTTGGATGAAATGGTATCGAATGAGTGGGTCTCGCGCCAGCGTGCCGATGCCGCCAAATCGATGCCACTTGGCCTGATTCCGCGACAGGGCCAGCAATATAAGAATGAAGGCGGTTATTTCGCTGAAGAAGTACGCCGCCAGTTGATCGAACAATTTGGCGAGACTGCAGAGAAAGGCCCTCACAGCGTTTATGCAGGCGGGCTTTGGGTACGTTCGTCAATGAACCCGCAATATCAGGAATGGGCCTCGAAGGCGCTGCGCGATGGCTTGCTGCGCTATCATGGCGGCCGCGCGTGGAGCAAACCCATCGCCACCATCCCGATGGATGACGGCAAATGGCGATCACGCCTCGCAAGCTCCAATATCGGGATTGGCTACAGCAACTGGCGCATTGCAGTGGCAATTCGCAAGCGCGGCGGTGGCGCTGAAATCGGATTTGCCGATGGCGACACCGGCGTGCTGAACGTCGCACCTGCCGCCTTGAAAGCTGGAGACATCATTGCGGTCGCGCCGCTTGGCGGCCGTGCCTACCAGATCCGCACCGTTCCCGAAGTGGGCGGGGGAATGGTGGTGCAAAATCCGGTCAACGGCCGTGTCTTGGCAATGCAGGGCGGGTTTGACTCGCGCATTTCGAGCTTCAACCGCGCAACTCAGGCCCAGCGCCAGCCGGGTTCCACCATCAAGCCCTTTGTCTATGCAACCGCGATCGACAGCGGCATGACACCGGCATCAATCATCGTCGATGGCCCCTATTGCGTGTGGCAGGGCGCGTCGCTCGGGCAGAAATGCTTCCGCAACTTCAGCGGTGGCGGGGCAGGGCCGCAAACCATGCGTTGGGGGCTTGAGCAATCACGCAACCTGATGACGGTCCGTGCCGCAAGCGATGCGGGAATGGAAAATGTCGTCAAGACATTCAAGGATGTGGGGATTGGCGAATATCCGGCCTATTTGTCCTATGCACTGGGGGCAGGCGACACCACTGTCCTCAAGATGACCAATGCCTATTCGATGCTGGTCAATCATGGGCGCGAACTGAAGCCGACCGTGATCGACTTTGCCCAGTCGCGTACGGGCAAGGTTATCTGGCCGAAGGATTGGAAGCCGTGCAAGGGCTGCAACATGAAGGATTGGGATGGCAAGCCGATGCCCCGTTTCAAGCCCGGCGGCAAGCAGGTGATGGACCCTGTCACGGCTTATCAGGTTGTCCACATGCTCGAAGGCGTAATCCAGCGCGGAACGGCGACAATTCTGCGTGATCTTGATCGACCGCTGTTCGGGAAGACCGGTACGACCAACGGCCCGACCAATGTCTGGTTTGTCGGTGGTTCGCCCAACCTTGTGGCAGGCGTGTATCTCGGTTTTGACCAGCCGCGCAACATGGGCGGCTATGCCCAAGGCGGTTCGATTGCGGCGCCAATATTCAAACAGTTCGCCCGCCAGGCCTATGTCGGCCTGCCCAAGCTGCCCTTCACCGCCCCCAATGGTGTGCGGCTTGTGCGCATCGATCGCAAATCCGGTAAACGTGTCTATGGCGCATGGCCTGATGATAATGATCCGAAGGGTGCGGTTATCTGGGAAGCATTTGCCGCCGAGACCGAGCCGAAGCGGACCATCCGTCGCGACGAAATCGAAAAACAGGATAACAAGCCGAAAAAGCAGGATGCCGATGCCTCGGCATCCGCTGCCAGCGGCGCGGCCGCCGGCAGCCAGAGCAGCGCGCAACGCGACCAGGAATTCATGACCAAAGAGGGCGGCATCTACTAAAGCCAGGCGACGTGTAACATTGGTTCGCGCAAGGCCTGGATTTACCTCTTGTTAAGCATTTTTGTTCAATATTTCCGTCGAAATAAAGGGAACGCACCGGAAATCGGGAACCGAAAATGAAAAGCAGAATTGCCAGTTTTGTAACGATTTTTGCTGCGACGCTGGTCGGCACGACTTTCCAGCCTTTGCCGCTGTCGCAGGCGCAAGCCGCGGCTGCGCCCGCTGCGTCGAGCACGGTGGTGCTGTCGAGTGAAGCGATGATTGAGCGCACGGAAACCGGCGCCGACGGCAAGGAACGGCTGGTGTTGAAGCAGCCCAAGGACGTTATCGTCGTGCCCGGTGATCGCGTCATCTTCACGCTGCGCTATGTAAACAAGGGTGCGGAATCGGCTGCGGGTTTTCGGGCAACCAACCCCATGCCCGGGCCTGTCCAATTCGTTTCGGTAGCAGAGGATTGGGCTGAAGTTTCGGTCGATGGCGGTGCCAATTGGGGCAAGCTTGCCGACCTCAAGATCAGCGCGAAAACGGCGGATGGTGTCACCAGCCAAAGGGCAGCAGGCCCGGAAGACGTTACGCATGTGCGCTGGGTTTTCGCAAATGCGATACCTCCTGGCGCCGAAGGTTCGGTGTCATATCGCGGGATCGTTAAATAACCTAAGGCCGGTTTTCTGTGTTAATCCTTTGAGTTTCACTGTCTCTTGCTGGCACAGCAGCGGCATTTGCATGTAAAAACAACATTGCCGGGCACGACTTTCTACCGGTTAACCTTGTTTCCGTCTGGATTTGCGTCACCATTGGCCGCAGCCATCGGTGAACAGCTATTCCGGAGCAATGTTATGCAAAGCAGCACCCTCAAATCAGGCCGCGTCATCGCGATCGCCGCCATGGGCGCATTATCCATGGCACTTGCCGCATGTGATCGCAGCACCGGCAATGGTGACGATGTCGCGGCACTTGACGAAAAGCTGGTTGGCAAAGGTTCGGACCCTGCGATGGCCGATGCTGTGCAGGGCAAAATCCTGGTCGATCCCGATCTTGCCGCCAACTCAAACACCAACATGGTGCGCGCGGCGGATCGACCGCTCGACGGCAAGCGTCCTTCGGATAGTGGATATGAAGGTTCAACGGCGTCAGCCGAAGAGCTGGACAATGCAAAATTGATGCGCGCACCCAAGCCGCGTGTCGTCGGTGCTGAAGACTGCACGGATTGTGCAGCCAATCGCGGCGAAACGCTTGAAGCGCGGGCGGCTGCACAGGGCGTCAAGCGAGGCAAGGGCACATGCGAGGCGAAGCTGCAATATGGCGCCGGCTGGGCGAACCGGTTGCCAACCGAATTTCCCGTTTATCCCAAAGGCCGGGTGAAAGAGGCTGCGGGTGTCGAAGGCGGCATTTGCGATATCCGCGTGGTCAGCTTTACCACCAGTGCTTCACGCCAATCTGTGGTCGATTATTATTATACCCGCGCCAAACGATCGGGCTTCACAGCCGATTATGAAATCCGCGATGGCGAACATATGCTCGGCGGTGTGCGGGATAATGATGGCGGCGCCTATGTCATCACGCTGACGGCCTTGAAAGGCGGCGGCACCGCCGTTGACATCGTGGCCAATAACGGCCGGTAAGCATTTTCCGAATTTGAAACCGAAACGACTGGGGGGCTTTGGCCCCCCATTTCTTTTACCGGACCGAACTCTATCCTAGGAACGGCAAGCATTCCGCAATATAGTCGCCGGGTTCGGAGTGGAGAAATGCGATGCGTCTAGCCATGTTTGCTGTTCCTTGCCTGTTGTTGTCGGCGCTGCCGGCCAAAGCTGACGATGAAGCACCACCCAAGGCCTATACCGACCTGCTCGCCTGCCAGGCCATTGCAGATGCGGCCGCTCGTCTTGCCTGTTTCGATGCCTCCAGTTCAGACCTTGAAAAAGCACGTTTGGCCAAGGAGGTTGTGCTTCTGGACCGCGCCGATGTGCGCAAGACCCGGCGATCCTTATTCGGCTTCTCGCTTCCTGATCTGCCCTTCTTCGACGGCGATGACAGTGCCGAGGAGGATGAGATCAAGGAAATCCAGACCACATTTGAAAGCGTCCGCGAGCTAGGCCTTGGCAAATGGCAGTTCACGATTCCCGATGGCGGAACCTGGCAAACCACCGAAGCGGTGACGACTTTCCTGCGCGAAGGCCAGAATGTCACGATCAAAAAGGGCATCGCGGGCGGCTATATGATGAAGATCGGCAATGGCCCTCTGCGCCGCGTGAAGCGGGTCGACTAGCCGATGTGCTGATCCACGCAAGATACAGGGCTGTTTTTCACCGATACTGTCGCTAATGCAGGTGCCATGCAGTCCTATATCCTTGTCATGACAGGTGGCGCCATCGGCGCGGCGGCTCGCTTCGGCCTGGCGCGTGCGCTACCTGTATCCGCGCAAGGTTGGCCATGGCCGACCTTTGCAGCCAATGTCATTGGCGGGCTGCTGATGGGCGCGCTCGCGGCCTATGTGCTGCGCAGCGGTGAAGCGACCGAAAATCTCCGCCTTTTTGCCGGTGTGGGAATTCTCGGCGGTTTCACCACCTTCAGCGCGTTCAGCCTTGAAATGGCGCATATGGTGGAGCGTGGGGAAATTGCGCTGGCAGCTGGCTATGCTTTCGCTTCGGTGTTGCTGGCACTGTTTGCCCTGCTCGCAGGCCTAGCTGTCGGTCGGGCGGTGCTGGCGTGAGCAAAGATAGCCAGACCATCCGTCGTTTCGTTGTCGATGCCGAAGACGACGGCATCCGCCTCGATCGCTGGTTCAAACGGCATCTGCCCGATGCCAGTTTCAACATCGTCTCGCGCTGGGCCCGTACCGGTCAGCTACGGGTGGATGGCAAGCGCGCCGCGCCAGGCGATCGAATCGAAGCTGGGCAGGAAATCCGCGTACCGCCCGCCGAACCTGTCGCCGACGCACGACCAAAGCGTGTACGACCGCAAATCAGCGAGGAAACAGCCGAATTTGCTCGCAGCCTCGTGATCCACAAGGATAAGGCAGCGTTGGTGATCAATAAGCCGCCCGGCCTTGCTACGCAGGGCGGGACCAAGACCGCGGAGCATGTCGATGGCCTGCTCGATGCACTCTGCTTTGAACTCGATGCCCGGCCAAAGCTGGTGCACCGCCTTGACAAGGATACATCGGGCGCGCTGCTGCTCGCCCGTACACCGCGCGCGGCAGCCCATTTTTCAAAAGCCTTTTCCTCGCGCACCGCGCGCAAGGTATATTGGGCGTTGGTGGTAGGCGTTCCCGACATCCACGACGGTTTTATCGACCTGCCGCTTGCCAAGCAGCCTGGAACCGGCGGCGAAAAGATGCATGTCGACCAGGAACAGGGCCA
The DNA here is from genome assembly GCA_036275575.1 of Sphingorhabdus sp. Lineage (GTDB taxonomy): Bacteria > Pseudomonadota > Alphaproteobacteria > Sphingomonadales > Sphingomonadaceae > Sphingorhabdus_B. Next base: position 7,342 of record DASUDM010000079.1, read on the forward strand.
GCCGTCACGCAGCCGTTATCGTGTGATCGAACGGGCGGGCAATCGCTGCTGCTGGGTTGAATTGCAGCCCTATACCGGTCGCACCCACCAGCTGCGCGTGCATATGGCGGCAATCGGCCACCCGATTGTCGGCGATGGCAAATATGGCGGCAAGGATGCCTTCCTGACCGGCACGATCAGCCGCAAGATGCACCTGCATGCCCGCCGCATCCGCATCGATCATCCCGATGGCGGTCAGGTGGATGTAAGAGCCGATTTGCCGCCGCACATGGCAGACAGTTTTGCCGACCTTGGCTTTGACCTTGAACTTGGTGATGCGTTGCTGCTCGACGAGCCGAAGAAATCCGAAACGCCGGAGGCCAAGCGCCGCGCTGCGGCTGCGCGTGCAAAGGATGCGCGCAAGGAACGCAAGGGCGAAAGGCGCAGCAGGGGCGTTGCAAAAGCCGCCGCCAAGCCCGGCCGGTCCAAGCCAACTGCCAAGGGGCGCAAGAAGTAATGCATCCAAATTCCAAGTTCCGTCTCACAGGCAGCGATGCGGATCAGCGCGCGATCATGGAGGCGCTGGTGCAGGAAATCGGCTTCGGAATGGTGTTTGCCCAGATCCCGGATGGTCCCCGCGTCGCCCAGTCCGCGTTGTTTTCGACCGGTGACGGTGCAGTACAATTCCATCTGGCCAATGGGAACGCGCTGACCAAATATCTTGATGGCAACGATGCTTTGGTCGTCGTCAACGGGCCGGACGCGTATATCAGCCCGGATTGGTACGAAGGCGCAAACCAGGTACCGACATGGAACTATATCAGCATCGAACTGGAAGGGCCGGTCCGCAAGATGGGCCATGACGGCCTGGTTGCTTTGCTGGACGATCTGAGCGCCGCCAACGAGGCACGTCTCGAACCGAAAAAGCCCTGGACGCGCGACAAGATGGATGGCGCATTGTTCGACAAGATGACGGGCGCGATCACCGGCTTCGAAATGGAAATCCGTGCCTGGCGTCCGACATTCAAGCTATCGCAAAACAAGACCGAGACGGATCGTTTGCGCGCCGCGGATGAGCTCGACAAAATGGGCAAGAAAGCATTGGCCCACTTCATGCGGGAATGGGTGCAATGACGGCACCGCGCCTCGCCATTTTCGATTGCGATGGCACGCTGGTCGATAGCCAGGCCAATATCTGCATGGCGATGGAACAAGCCTTTGACCAAATGGGTATGGCGCCGCCGCCACGCCATGCCACGCGGCGCATTGTCGGCCTCAGCCTTGTGGAAGCGATGCGGCAATTGTTGCCCGATGCCGAAGACGTCCTGCATCAGGAAATGGCCGATCGTTACAAGCAGGCCTTTTTCACGCTGCGCGGAAACGGGTTGGTCGACGAGCCGCTATATGACGGCATGGCCGGCGTGCTGAGCGAGCTTGACGAGAACGGCTGGCTGCTGGGCGTGGCAACGGGCAAGTCAGATCGCGGGCTTGAACGCTGCCTCGATCATCACGGCATCAAGGGATTGTTCGTGACGTTGCAGACTGCTGACCGACACCCCTCCAAACCGCACCCGTCGATGGTGTGGCAGGCACTTGCCGATGCGGGCGCGGATCCGGCCAATGCCGTGATGATTGGCGATACGGTTTACGATATCCATATGGGCAAGGCTGCCGGGTGCCGCACTATCGGGGTTGCCTGGGGCTATCACCCGGTTGACGAATTGCGCGCGGCGGGGGCAGACTATCTGGTCGAAACCATGGAAGAATTGATGCACGCTTTGGAAGGAAAGTCATGAACAGCGAGGAACGCGAAGAGCAGGCGCGGAAGCGCTTCATCATCCTCAACATCCTGCGCTTTTCCGGTGCAATTGTCGTGATGATGGGCCTCGCCATCAGCGCGGGGCGCTTGTTCCCGGATTTTCCGCCCTTGCTCGGTTACCTGTTTCTGATCCTTGGCATGATCGAATTCTTCCTGATGCCGCTCCTGCTCAAGAAAAGCTGGAACCGGGAAGATGCCGGGCAGGGCTAAGCATGCGCCGTTTCTGGAAGACTGCCGGCCTTGAACAGGGCACTTACGGGCACGGCATCCGTCTTGATGGCCGTGCCCTCAAAACACCGATGCGCAACGAGCTGTATCTGCCAACCAAAGCCTTGGCGGATGCTGTTGTCGCGGAGTGGGAGGCAGTGGGCGAACTGATCGAACCCGCAAATATGCCGATGACGGGCTTTGCCAATGCCGCGATCGATCATGTCGCGCCCGATCGCGTAGCATTTGCTGCCTCGATTGCCGCCTATGCCGAAAGCGATGCCTTTTGCTATCGCGCGGAAGCAGATGAACCGCTTGCGCCGAAACAGGCGGAAATCTGGGGGCCTTGGCTGGATTGGGCGCAAGGCCGCTACGATGTGTCGTTCCGGATCGTGCATGGTGTGCTGCACAAGCCGCAGCCGGAAGCGACATTGGAAAAGCTGCGCGCGGCGGTGCTCGCACGCGGCACTTTCGAACTGGCAGCTATGGCTAAGCTGGCGCATCTTGCCGGATCACTGGTTGCGGTGCTTGCCATAGTCGAGCAGGCAGGAACGCCCGAGGCGCTTTGGGAAGCGGTGTGCCTTGAAGAATTGTGGCAGGAACAGAATTGGGGTTCTGATTATTGGGCGCAGAAAAACCGGGCCGATCGCGAAGCCGAGTTTCTCAGCGCAGCCCGTTTCCTCGATCTGCTGCGCGCTTAACCGAATGTTGAAATAGCGTGCTATAGGATCGACCCATTCGCAGGAGTGGGCGATGCAAGCTTATGTAACCATGGCGGGGCTGTTGCCCCTTGCAGCCGCAGGATTGGCGTTCCTGCTGCTCGTCGGGATGATCCTGTTGGTGCCGGACGCATCGAAGCCGGGCTGGATGGTGTTACGACCAGGGGCAATGCACTGGTTTTCCTTCCTCGGAAGCGCGGCCATGTCGGCACTGATTGCCTGGGTGTGGATTTTTGTTGGCTCCAGTCGATCGGATGCCGAATTCCAGATGCGTATTGCTTGGTGGCTCTCCTTCATTTTCGGTGCAGGCGCTATATATTCGGGACTGCTGGTATTGAGGCTGCGCAAGACTGCGCTCCGAATGCGGGGACGCACCATCGCTTATAACGATGGCGGAAACGAGCGGCGTTATCCGATCGAAGATTTCGTTGCCTGGCGGCGGCGCTGGCGCGGCGATTTCCAATTGCTGTTCAAGGACGGCAATATCGTTTCACTCGATCCTTACGCCCGCAACAGCGATGAATTTATGGGGCGGCTATATGACGAGCCTATGCCAGACGAGACCTAGCTCGCCACCAGATCGCGGACAAAGCCGATCAGGCCCTTCTGCCGCCGCCGCTTGAGCCGCTCGGCTGTCAAAATTTGCCGCACCTGGGCGAAGCAGCGGTCTACATCATCGTTGATGAGGACATAGTCATAACCATCCCAGTGGCCGATTTCGGATTTGGCGCGCGCCATCCGCTCGTCGATCACGGCGTCACTGTCTTGCGCGCGCGCATGCAAGCGGCGTTCAAGCTCTTCAATAGACGGTGGCAGGATGAATACGCGGACGACGTCAGGCCCGGCTTCCTGGTAAAGCTGCTGCGCACCCTGCCAGTCGATATCGAACAGCACATCACGTCCGGCCGCCAGTTCGGCCTCGACCGGTTCTTTTGGCGTGCCGTAGCGGTGGCCAAAGACATGCGCCCATTCGAGGAAATCACCATTGGCCGCCATCGCCTTGAATGTCGGTACGTCGGTGAAATGATAATGCACCCCGTCAATCTCGCCGGGACGCGGCGGGCGGGTGGTGTAGCTGACCGACAGTGCGATTTGCGGGTCAGCCTCAAGCAGCATCCGCGACAATGTGGATTTGCCCGCGCCTGATGGCGAGGAGAGCACGAACAAAAGTCCGCGGCGTTCGAGTTGGTTGTGGGAACCGGCCATAGCCGCTACTGCGCGAAAGGGTATCGGGGCGTCAAGCCCTTAGGAGAGGATATCGCGTGAATTGGCCGCTCAGGATCAGCAAGTTCAGCGCACTCATCGCCTTCCTGCTTTTTGCGATAATCGGCGTGATATTATGGTCCATGGACCGCCCGGCCATCTGTGCCTGCGGCGAAGTGAAGCTGCTCCATCTGGTCGTACAATCGAGCGAGAACAGCCAGCATCTGGCCGATTGGTACACACCCAGCCACATCATCCACGGCTTCCTCTTCTATGGCGCGGGCTTTTTGCTGCGCCGGAAATGGCCTGCGATTTTTCCGTTGGGGGTTGCTGTGGCGCTGGCCATACTCGTCGAGGGCGCCTGGGAAATTGTCGAGAACTC
>DASUDM010000080.1:0-9504 GCA_036275575.1 Sphingorhabdus sp.
GTGGAAATCGTTTTTATCTTGGTGCTCATTATGTAACTCCCTGTGAGCGTTGGGTTATGGTTTCTTGCAGGTGTTCACTCCGACCAGCGAATAGGCCGGACACCAGCGGAATAGCCCGGTGATGAGCGGGATTAGTCCCGCCCATCCCCAAGCGGTTTTCGGCCCGAAGAAAACGAGCGAAATCAGGATGAGGCCTGCGACAACGCGCAGGATGCGATCTGCATTTCCGACATTGTTGTTCATGCTGGATTCCTTCGAAGTGCGATTAGCGCGACAACATCAACGGGATACGCGACTGCATCGTGAGATAACGGGTGACACCGCCCAGAAGCGTTTCGCGCAACCGCGAATGGCCATAGGCGCCGATCAATATGCATCCTGCGCCATTATCGAGCGCAAACTGGTGCAGGACATCATCGGTATCGCGAACACCGGGTTTCAGCGTGTGCAGTTCGGTCTTGATGCCATGACGCGAAAGATATTCGGACGCCGCAGTCTGCGGAAATTCCTCATCCTTGTTGCCCACCGAAACCAGATGAACCGCTGAGGCCATTTTCAAAGTCGGCAAGGCATGTCGAATAGCGCGGGCAGCCTGTTCTGAAGCGTTCCAGCCGACAACAACCGGTGCTGTCGGATCAACCCGATCACACCCCGTTGGTACCACCAGCACAGGGCATCCTGCGTGCACAACGACCGCATCGACGATTGGCAAAGGATGCGCGATATCGCCTTTTTGCGGTCCGGCCTGTCCCAAAACCACCAGATCGGCGAGCGACGAGGCAGATACAAGTGTCTGTGCGACATCGCCGTCAAAAGCCTGCCAGTCCCAGCGAACGTCCTCGTTCGAAAGGCGCTCCTCAACCAGCTTTTCGAGCGCGTCCTGCTTCTTGCGGAGTTCCTCAATAAGCACGCTGCTAGTGAACATGCCGCCAGCAGGATCGAAGGTTGCATAAGCGCCATAGGGCGTCACATGCATGCAAGTCAGATGAGCATCATGCGCGCGGCAAATATCCAGCGCAGCGGTGAGGCGGCCATCGAAGCCGCTATCGTCATGGACGTGAACTAATACAGATTTCAGCATTGCAACTTCCCCTGCAATTCCGAGTTGATGCAGCAGATTTTAGAGTTGCTGCGGCGGATGTCCTTGACCAAAGACAAGGAACTTCTTGATTGAGATCAAAGCCAATTCTCCCCGAAATCCCTAGCATCGGGGCATTATGTGGCCTTATTTCCCGGATCTTTTGGCGCGACCTGTGCCGCGATACACAAGCTACCCGCCGGCCACCTTGTTCACAGAGGAAGTGGGCGCGGAATCGCAGGCCCGGGCGCTGAACAGCGTCGTTTCCGGAACGCCGATCTCGCTTTATGCGCATATCCCTTACTGCCAGTCCATCTGCTGGTATTGTGGTTGTAACACCGGGGCCGCCGGGCGGACTCAACGCTTGCACGCCTATCTTGAGGCGCTTGAGGCCGAGATGGGATTGGTCGCAAAATTGCTCGGCGGTCGGGGTCGGCTGCAACGCATTGCCTTTGGTGGCGGTAGCCCCAACGCAATCGAGCCGATTGCTTTTGTCCGGCTGGTCGACCGGCTGGTGACGATGTTTGCCGGCAACAATCCTGACATTTCGGTTGAAATCGATCCGCGCGCCTTCAGCCTTGAATGGGCAATGACCCTGGCGGTGGCGCAGGTCAGCCGGGTCAGTTTCGGGGTGCAGAGCTTTGACCCGGAGATTCAGGCCGCGATTGGCCGAATCCAGCCGGTTGAAATGATCGAAACCTGTATGGCTTCGCTGCGCGCGCGGGGCATCCGTGCGATCAATTTTGACCTGATGTATGGCCTGCCTTACCAGACCAACGAGAGCTTGTTGACCACGCTCGACCATGTATTGCGCATGCGACCTTCGCGAGTCGCGCTTTTTGGCTATGCGCACTTGCCGCATATTTTCCCGCGGCAGAGGCGAATAGATGGCGCGGCATTGCCCGGCATCGAGGCCAGGTTTGAGCAAGCGGCGATTGGGTATGAAAGGCTTGTCTCCGATGGCTATGTGCCTATCGGCTTTGATCATTTCGCGCTGCCAGACGATCCGATCGCGATTGCGGCAGCCGAAGGCAAGGTGCGGCGCAACTTTCAAGGCTTCACCGAAGACCAGTCTGATGTGCTGATCGGATTTGGCGCCAGCGCAATCAGCCAGTTTCCGGACGCTATCATACAAAATGAGAAAAATCCAGGAAACTACCGGCAAATAGTCGGCGCGCACCAGCTTGCCGGCCGACGCGGCCTGACCCGCGATGGCGAAGACCAATTGCGTGCAAAACAGATCGAGCAATTGCTTTGCACAGGGCGTGCCGAGGCATCCTGCCTCTCAAACGACATTGCGGCCGAGGCATCGCTGCGGCAACTTCTGGAACGCAGGCTGGTTGTTCAGAATGGGAATGATATCGAACTGACCGACGCCGGCCGGCCTTATGCTCGTGTGGTTGCGGCCTTATTTGATACAACGCTGCCCGCTTTGGGCACCGGGTCCTTGGCTGCCTGACCTTAGTCCGGTGCTTTTTCAGCCCAGATCAGGAACTCGACATTGCCTTTGGGGCCGGTGATCGGGCTTTCGGTGAGGCCCTTGACTGTCCAGCCCGCAGTTTCAAGCCATGATGAAACCTCGGCGCAGACGCGTGCATGGACAGCGGGATCGCGAACCACGCCGCCCTTGCCAATCTCACCGCGCCCGGCTTCGAATTGCGGTTTGATCAGGGCGACGAGCTGGGCGTTAGGTTTGGCGAACGACATCGGCCGTTCGAGTACCTTCGACAAGCTGATGAAACTGGCATCGCAGACGATGATGTCGACCGGTTCAGGTACGTGCTCCGCTGTCAAAATCCGTGCGCTTGTCTGTTCGTGCACGATGACACGTGGGTCCTGCCGCAATTTCCACGCCAGCTGGTTAGTCCCGCTGTCGACCGCATAGACCTTCGCCGCGCCCTTGCTGAGCAACACATCGGTGAAACCGCCGGTAGAGGAACCAACGTCGATGGCGACCATGCCTGTCACATCGATGGCGAATTGCTCCAGCGCGTGCGCCAGCTTGATGCCGCCGCGTGAAACCCAGGGGTGATCCTGCCCCTTGACCGAAATCTCGGCGTCGTCGGCGACCTGCAACCCAGGCTTGTCGGCCTTTTTGTCACCGAGCATGACATGTCCTGCCATCACCAGCGCCTGCGCACGCGTCCGGCTCTCGGCGAGGCCGCGCTCGACGAGCAGTTGGTCTATCCGGATTTTCGGTTTGGCCATGGTGATTTGGGGCCTAGCCCAAAGCGGGGCGATTGGCCATAAGGGTATCCATGCGGTTGAACCCACTAATCCCTCTTTCCCTGTTGCTACTCGCTGCGTGCGTGCCTTCGAAGCCCGCGCCTGTTGCGCAACCCAAGCCCCAGCCGGCACCGCCCGTTGCGGAAGCGCCGAAACCGGTTCGGCCAGCTGGTGACTGGATTGACTGGCCGATCGAACCCGGTACCTGGGTTTATCGGACCGACGCCCGAGGATCGCTGGCCTTGTTCGGCCTTGAGGGTGCCGATGCGACCGTCACTTTGCGTTGCGATAAAGCGCGTTCGAGCATTTTCTTGTCAGTCGCCGGTAACTCGGCACAGGGTTCGATGCTGGTTCGAACCAGTTCAGCGATGAAAACGCTGCCAACCATTCCGGCATCGACCGGCCCTGCCTATCTGGCCACCGAAATCTCGCCGCGCGATCCGATACTTGATGCGATTGCCTTCAGCCGGGGCAGGTTTGCTATCGAAGTCAGCGGCTTGCGCCCGATGGCCATTCCCAATTGGGCAGAGATGGCGCGTGTGATCGAAGACTGTCGCTGAAATCGAGCAATAAAAAAGGGCCGTGAATGGCCCCGCGCAAGAGGCAAGATATTTGCCAGAAAATTTTCGAAATACAAGACTTGTTTCCAAGATTCGCTTGATTCAAATTCGAGTCGCGGAGGGCAAGCAGATGCAAGACGCAAACAGTTTTCAACAATCGAAAGGAGGTGATCCGATGTCTCATGGTTCAGTTACGAGGTCGGACATTTCCGTTCGGGGGATCGGCTGCTGATTTCAGCATGAATACCACTCCCGGCAGCGGCATGTCCGGCTGCTGACCATGCAAGGAAGGGGTCGCTTCGGCTAGGAGCGGCCCTTTTCGCATGGCTGAAACTTGCTTCGTCGAACGGCGCTGGAAACTTTGCGCCGCGCGCTTACATTGGCGGTACGAAAGTCGAGGCAGATTATGGCATTTATGAAGGGCGTCTGGCGGTTTCTGGTGGCGATCAAGGACGGGATGGCTTTGCTGTTCCTGATCGTTTTCTTCGGTTTCCTTTACGCTCTGCTGAGTGCCGGACCCAATCCGGGTGCAGTGCACAAAGGCGCGCTGCTGCTTGAACTCGACGGCTATGTATCCGAACAGCCGGCAGCGATCGATCCCGTCGCAGCCTTGCTGTCGCAGCGCGCCCCGGTGCGCGAGTTCCGCCAGCGCGATATCTCGCGTTCGCTTGAACTCGCCGCAAAGGATGATCGCATCAAGGCAGTGGTGCTCGATCTCGATCGCTTCATGGGTGGCGGGCAGGCGAGCCTCGCTGCGATTGGAGAGCGGATCGACGCAGTGCGCAAGGCAGGCAAGCCGGTTTATGCTTTTGCAACCGGCTATACCGACGACGGTTACCAGCTGGCTGCACATGCCAGCGAAATCTGGCTTGATCCGCTGGGCGGCGTACTGCCAACGGGCCCGGGCGGTTCACGTACATATTATAAGGGGCTTTTTGACCAGCTGGGTATCAAAGCGCACATCTATCGCGTGGGCACCTTCAAGAGTGCCGTCGAACCTTATATGCGCGCCGATCAGTCGCCAGAGGCTGAGGCGGCTATGCAAACGCTCTATCAAGAGGTGTGGGCAGAATGGCGCCGTGATGTCGCCAAGGCACGTCCAAAGGCGAAGCTCGATGCATTGCTCGGCGATTTGCCATCGGCGGTTGAAGCCGCTGATGGTGATCTGGCCCGCATCGCATTGGCCAACGGGTTGGTCGACAAGCTGGGAGATCGTAAGGCCTTTGGCAAATATGTTGCCGCAAAGGTCGGTGAAGGCAGGGACGGTTTGGCCGGTTCCTTTGCCGAAACGCGGCCTGAAGCGCTGCTTGCTGCCCATGGCACAGCAAGCGAAGGCAGCCCAATTGGTGTCGTCACCATATCCGGGGAAATCATTGATGGAGAGGGTGGCCCCGGGGTCGCCGCCGGGGACAGCGTATCCGAGCTTGTCTACAAAGCGCTGCAGAATGAAGAGCTGAAAGCGTTGGTTATCCGTGTCGATAGCCCGGGTGGTTCGGTCACGGCGTCCGAAAAGATCCGGTTGGCGATTGCCGAAGCAAAGAAGCGCAAACTGCCGGTAGTGGTGTCGATGGCCAATCTTGCGGCGAGTGGCGGCTATTGGATTTCGACGCCCGCCGACATGATTCTGGCCGAACCCGAAACGATAACCGGCTCGATCGGGATATTTGGCGTTTTGCCTTCAGGCCGGGAGGCGCTTGCCAAATGGGGGGTGACCACCGATGGCGTGCGCACCACGCCTTTGTCGGGCGAACCCGACCTGCTTGGCGGTATCAGCTCTGAATTCGACCGGCTGGCCCAAGCCGTGGTTGAAAAGGGATATCGCGATTTCCTGAACCGCGTCGCGGAGTCGCGGAAGAAGTCGGTCGAACAGGTCGATGCCGTGGGGCAGGGCCGGGTATGGGCCGGGGCCACAGCGCAGCAACTGGGTCTGGTCGACAAGGTCGGCGGCCTTGACGCTGCGCTAGCCGAGGCGGCACGGCTGGCCAAACTGGAAAAAGGCGACTGGCACCCGCTCTACATCGAACCCGTGCCCGATTTTGCCAGCACCCTGCTCGGCGGGTTAATGCCCGAACCGGCACAGGCGCAAATGCCGACCGATCTGTTCGGTCGTGCGGCCTGGGAACAGCAACTGCTGTTTGACCGGATGGCCGCTGACTTGCGGTTGTTATCGGGCGTCAAAGGCGCTCAGGCATTTTGTCTCGAATGCCGGGCATTGGCAGGACAGCCATCGACCGCGGTGGAAACCGGGCAGACGGATAACTGGATGGGGCGGTTCTTCGCGCGATTGATTCAGTAGATCAGCTGCGCCAGATCTTGTTGTCCGCAGGCCAATGCGCCCATGCGATTGCCACGAGGCTGGCAATTAGCAGCACGCTATATTCCATCCCGTTTCGGCCAGCGCCCACGACAAACCAGCCGAATGGCATATGTACCATAACCATGCCCAAGGTGAGGATGCCGATATGGCCGAGCGCTGCAGCGCTCACAAATCGCCGCACGAGCAAAGCGGCAGGACCGACAAGTTCATACAGCGTCACAGCCATTGCCAAAGCATAGCCTGCGGGAAGACCCTGCGATTCCAGCCATTGTCCGAAAGGCGCAACACCACCTTGCGTCAATCGGAAAAGCCCATGGACCAAGATCAGTAACGCGACGATAATCCGGAGGGCATCCAGCGCCTTGGCGGCTGCTTTTGGATTTGACGCAGATCCTAGCATATCGCCATTTCCTTTCATCCGCTGCGGAAGGCGTTTGTAATCGGATAGCGGCGGTCGCGGCCGAAATTGCGGCTGCCGAGCTTGACCCCCGGCGGGGCTTGCCGCCGCTTATACTCGGCGATGTACAGCAACCGCTCGATCCGCTCGACCACTTCGCGCGGGTGGCCGCGCGCGGTGACTTCATCGACCGACAATTCCTGCTCGACCAGCCCGAGAAGGATATCGTCGAGCACCGGATAATCGGGCAGGGAATCGCTGTCTTTCTGATCAGGCCGCAGTTCAGCGCTAGGGGGGCGCGTGATAATTGCATCTGGCATTACCGGCCCGTCGGGGCCGAGGCCGATGCGCGGCTTGTTTGTGTTGCGCCAACGCGAAATGGCAAACACCGTCATCTTGTAGGCGTCTTTGAGCGGATTATATCCGCCCGCCATGTCACCATAGATGGTGGCATAACCAACGCTCATCTCGCTCTTGTTGCCGGTGGTCAGCAACATGTGGCCGAACTTGTTCGAGAGCGCCATCAGAGTCACGCCGCGAATGCGCGATTGCACATTCTCTTCGGTAATATCGACCTCGCGGTCGGCAAAGCTGCCAGCCAGCATCTCGTCAAAGGCCATGACCGCCGGGTTGATCGGGATGGTGTCGAGGCGGCAACCGATCATCTTCGCGCATTCGCTGGCAAGATCGAGGCTGAGTTGGCCAGTGAAGCGGCTAGGGAGCATCACGCACCAGACTCGGTCCGGCCCCAGCGCGTCGGCGGCAATCGCGGCGCAGATCGCGCTATCGATCCCACCCGAAAGCCCGAGTACTACGCCGGGGAAGCGGTTGCGATCAACATAATCACGCAGCGCCAGCACCATCGCTGAATAGATGTCAGCCGGATGGTCTTCCCACTCGGCGAGTTCGCCCGCTTCGCACACCCATCCGTCAGCCTGTTTGTGCCAGCGGGTTATCCGCAGATGCTCCTCCCAGTCGGGCAGATGATGCGCGGCTTTGCCATCGGCGTTGAGGACGAAGGAGCAGCCATCGAACACCAGTTCATCCTGCCCGCCGATACGGTTGAGGAAGATCAACGGAAGCCCGGTTTCGGCGACGCGTGCGGCAAACACCTGCTCCAAGCGCCTGTCGTCCTTGTCGATTTCATAGGGGCTGCCATTGACCGAAATCAGCAGCTCAGCCCCTTGCGTTTTGAGGTGCGAGCAGACCTTGGGCAGCCAGCCATCTTCACAGATTGGCAGGCCAAGCTTGACTCCGTGAAACTCCACGGGCTCCGGCAACGGCCCGGGTGTGAAAATCCGTTTCTCATCGAAAGTGCCATAATTGGGGAGTTCGTGCTTCTTGCGAACAGCAGCGATCTTCCCGCCGTCGAGCAGCGCAACGATATTGTAGAGCGCATCGCCCTCTTGCAGGATCGAGCCGACGAGCATCGCCGGGCCACCATCCGCCGTCGCCTGGGCAAGCCGATCCAACTCGCGCGCCGCGGCTTTCTGGAAGGCTGGCTTCAGAACCAGGTCTTCGGCCGGATAGCCAATCAGTTGCTGTTCCGGAAACAGCACCAGGTCGACCGCCCCTGCCTTTGCCCGCCATTCAAGCATGGCATCGGCATTGCCTTTCAGGTCGCCCACGCGCTGGTTGAGTTGGGCCATGGCGATGATCAGGGTGTCGGTCATGGTAGGGCCGCAAACCGGAAGTCACCGCCCTCGAGGCGCCAAAATGGCAAAGAGCCGGACGCAAAATGCACGCCGGAAATGGTGGTTCTATTGCCAAGGGCGTTTTGTGTTTGGATCGAAGCCATTTTGACGTCCTACGGATTTGACCGATTTTGTCCATTGCTGCGTTGGCGAGCTTGGAGATATCGACATATCCCCTTCGCTCGCCGCCTAGCACTGAACAAAATCGCATCAAACCTCGAAAGCGTTGACTTCGGGTTTGCGGCCCAATTCCCTATTGTCCACAATCGAGGCGGGCAAGGCGATTGTCAGCCTTGGCCTCCTTCGCTAGGGCGGCCTCACGATTCTCGAATGCGGCAAAAAGGGGTGGCGCGCATGAAACTGATTACCGGCAATTCAAACCTTCCGCTTGCCAAGGGCATTGCCGACTATCTCGGTCTGCCGCTCACCGATGCCAGCGTCCGTCGTTTTGCCGACAACGAGATTTTCGTCGAAATTCACGAAAATGTCCGCGGTGAGGACATGTTCGTGATCCAGTCGACCAGCCACCCGGCCAACGACAATCTTATGGAATTGCTGATCATGATTGATGCGTTGCGCCGTGCCTCGGCCAAGCGCATAACTGCTGTCATCCCTTATTTCGGATACGCCCGTCAGGATCGGAAACCCGGCCCGCGCACCCCGATTTCAGCGAAACTCGTCGCCAACCTTATTACCGAGGCAGGTGCTGATCGCGTTTTGACGGTCGATTTGCATGCGGGGCAGATCCAGGGCTTTTTCGATATCCCGACCGACAATCTGTACGGTGCGCCGGTGATGGCAGCCGACATCCTTGAGCGCCACAACGAAAAAAGCCTGATGGTCGTATCGCCTGACGTTGGCGGCGTGGTGCGCGCGCGCGCGCTGGCGAAGCGGATCAACGATGCGCCGCTGGCAATCGTTGACAAGCGCCGCGAACGCGCCGGTGTATCCGAAGTGATGAACATCATTGGCGATGTAAAGGATCGCTTCTGCATCCTGATCGACGACATCGCCGACAGCGCCGGAACGCTCTGTAACGCAGCCGATGCTCTCAAGGCCGCTGGTGCTGCCGACGTCGTGGCCTATATCACCCATGGCGTGTTGTCGGGCGAGGCAGTCAACCGCGTCAACGCATCCAGCTTGCGCAAGCTGGTGATCACCGATTCGATCATCGCATCCGACGCCGCGCGCGACAGCGCGAAGATCCGCCAGTTGCCGATCGCCCCCTTGCT